>JAMPIU010000095.1 GCA_023667845.1 Dehalobacter sp.
TTCGAACATGGAGATCCTAAAGAACTTAAACAGAAGCTTGGAAATACCATGTGTATACTAGGGCTTTTTCCGGTAACGTTGTTACAATATGGTACGAAGGAAGAATGTATTACTAAAGCGAAAGAATTATTGGATGATCTGGCTCCTGGCGGAGGATATATTTTCTCTACCGATAAGGAACTTCTTTCGGCGGCTGATGGCAAGGCGGAAAACATTATTGCAGTAAACAAGTTTGTCATGGAGTACGGTATTTATTAAGGAGTATGGTATTTATTAATAGGAGGTGTTTTAGGGTGGAAGAACAAAAATTGTTGATCTCTTGGAGTGATATCGTTAAACAACATCCGGAGCTCGCAGATAAAGATCCTGCGATGGGTATGAATTGGGATATCGGGCAGGAAATGATTTTCGCTTATGTAACTTTCCTGGCGCTCTTTTAAACAAAGAGAATAAGGAAGACTAATTTAAAGAGACCGTAACGATGTTGATCGTTACGGTCTCTTGATTTTGGGAACTAAAACGCCTTAGAGCCATTGACAATTGCTTCACTTTGTGAGAAGTAAAGATTTAGTTAAGCTTTTTATTGGCCTTATAAGGTCCTCATTTTTCCTTTTTGGCTGCTGACGTTAATTATACCAAGCGAGCTCAATTTCGGGACTTTAACGAGAACTTCAAGACGTTCGATGTTTAGGATTATTACTGGCCTAGGGAGGAATTGAGAAGCATCTTCTTCAAGAGGAAACTTTGCAAACCAGACATCACCATTATTAATAGTCATTATTTTTAAGGTCTTTGTACATCTCATCCCATTCTGTCTCGGTAAGCCAGGTATCATCTTTTGGGATTACAGTAAGACCGGATTTATTAATTCTGGTATTAGATTTGGCAATCTTATCAATAACATCTTTATTTTTAATTATGAAGTCAGTAAAGACTGTGTCCTCTTTTTTTTGAGGTATTGGCATATTATCCATCTCCTCACGATTATACTTCTTATCCATGTCATACCATCCCTAACAAGTTATTTTCAATAAATATTATATCCATTTTTTAGAATATAGAAGGTTATTGTCGGATGTGCATGGAATTAATTGTAATTATCTGGAGATGGACACTACACATAACACGGGATTTACGCAACTTTATTAATATGAATGTGTTATGACGCTACGTAAATCCCTGAATGTTAGTGCGCCAAGCAAAGCTTGGTACTTCTTGCAAGGTGAGAGTCCTTGCTGGGCAAGGTCTAGCCAACTACCCATATCGCGTGTTGCGCCAAAACTGGCAACAGCAAGGTGAAGCGTATACAGAGAACCATATAGGCTACAGGGAGAACCGTAACTCCTGAAGTGTCAGAAGCAACTTAGATTTGAGTTTTGAGCTGGATTACGGAAGCGAATACTCTTGAAGAGCCCGGTGCGATAATTCCGCACGCCGGGATTCTGTGCGGGGGGTGTCGGGTAACCGGCATCTCTACTGTGACGACGACATTCCGGAGGTATGAAATATGAATGTTTTGATTATTGGTGGAACAGGTTTTTTAGGAAGGAACTTAACCAAGGAGTTAATGTCTAGTGGTTATAAAGTATCTGTTATAACAAGAAATCGGCAATTCACAGCAGACAAAGTTGAAAATAATGTTGATCTAATAGAGTGGGATAATATTTCTCCGCTATCTTCAATTTATGATTTTAAGGAATTTGATGTAGTTATTAATTTTGCAGGAGAATCAATCGGTAACCATCGTTGGTCCAATTTAGTTAAGCAAGAGATATTGAATAGTAGGATAAATACTACTCGTTCCATTGTTAACGCTATAAACGATGGGACTATGAATCCAAAAGTTCTAATAAACGCTTCAGCTGTAGGATACTATGGGCCTCGTCAGGATGATAAGATAGCCGAGAGTGAAGGTCCTGGACAGGATTTTCTTGCGGAAGTTTGCAAGAAATGGGAAGATGAAGCTTACAAGGTCCAAAATGAATTTACACGAGTCGTTACTATTCGTATTGGGGTAGTATTGGGTAGCCAAGGTGCTCTTACAAGAATGGTTATACCCTTTAAATATTACATCGGTGGTCCATTAGGTAAAGGAAATCAGTGGCTTCCGTGGATTTACATTCAAGATCTAATCAGGATGTTTAGATTTATAATCGAACATGATGAGGTTACTGGTCCTGTAAATGGAACAGCACCAGAACCAGTAAGAATGAAAGGCTTTTCAAAGATTTTAGGAGAAGTCTTAAAGAGACCATCATGGTTTCCAGTTCCCGAATTTGTATTGAAAATCGCATTAGGCCAAATGTCTGAAATGTTATTACATGGTCAAAGGGCTATTCCCCAAAAAATTAGTGATATTGGTTTCGAGTTTAAATTTCCTGATTTAAGGTCTGCTCTAGAGGATGCTTTGAGGAATCGGAACGTTGTCTAACACGGCATTACCTCAACTTTGCCAATATGCATGCGGTTGGGACGCTGCGGGAATGCCTGAACGGTATCTACAATCCTAGTATATTTGTTTTTTATCTGGGCTATATGAATGATTTTGTTAATTACTGCACAATGAATGCTTGCCCGGCGGAAATGCAAAACGTTAGATGTATTCCCATGCGAGTTGCCTCCGCGACATCGTGTCGCTAAGAAAATCTATGGAGGATAAAATGATTTCAATCAATTTCGAGAAATGTAAACATTGTACTGTTTGTATCAATCGTTTTAAAGGTTATTGCATCAGTAATGAGAACGGTAATCCTAAAATTGATTATATGATATGTAACCAATGTCAAAAGTGTATTGCTATTTGTCCTCATCAGGCAATATTGATGAATGGCAAACAACCGATAAAGATTGAGGAACCTCTTAGAATTGTTGCAGATGATTTAAAAGAATTTTTAAAACGAAGGAGATCTATAAAAAAATTTAAAGATTGCAAAATACCCAGAGAAGTTTTATTGGAAATAGCTTCTGTTGCAAAGTATGCTCCTAATCAGAATAAGAATATTGAAATAATTATTATTGATGATCTTGAATTAATTAATAAAATTGACAGATCAGCATTGAAATTTGTTTTGCGATTATATAATATATTTTTTTCTATGAAATTCCTGACCAGCTTTATTCAATTGTTTTCAGACTCTTTGCCGACTATAAAAAAGAAAATGGAATTTGATTTACATATTAATAAACATGTTGTTAAAGAAAATACACAGGGATTGTACTTATTAATTGGGAATCCTAAGGTTCCTGTTACTGAGAGTAGTGCTCAATATCTATTATCAACGATGATCATATATGCAGAGGCCTTGGGAATCGGTAGTTGCTTAATGGATTCCCTCAAATTATCAATAAATAGAGCCCTGGCTATAAAAAATGCATTAAGAATTCCAAAAGGCAACAAAGTTCTTGGGGTACTTGCCGTAGGGTATTCAAATGAATGTATAGTTAATATTCCACAAGGATATGAGATTAATACTAGTTGGAACAGGAAAAATACCGAAACTATTGTAGAATAATACATAATATTTTGGTTTTTGCCCGTGCAAATTACCATCATTTACGGAAGCTGCCAGCGCAAAACTAATATAGACATATGTACCTTAATTATCTCAAACTAACCTTCCTTTTTCCTTTCAGAGAAACATAATAAAAATAAAAAACGAGCTCCTTAATTTTTAATCAGGAACTCGTTTTCACTCACTTAAGGTTTGGCTATATGAAATTAGCATCATTTTTCATCACGCCCCTTTTTAGGAGATTTTTTTGAGGACATTCTTTGACTCAGAAGCTTTTAAAGATTCAAGCCCAACTGAAGCGAGAATTTCTTCAATTATATTAATTTCTTTCTTGCTCAAATGCACACCTCCTTTCATAAAACCTAATGATACCATAGAATATAAAATTTGACAAGGTAAATTTATTTACCAGACCTTTATTTGCCAGAGAAGTTAAATGAGCGTTAAATGAAATTGATCGCAAGGGCCGCGCCGTCCTGGAGCAAAAAAGTGACCTCCAGCTCCCCAATTTTGGAAGGCGATTTTGATAGGTTTATACTCAAGCCTTCACCATCTGAAGCCCGTCTACGTATGCTGTAATTAAAGCTACCAAAAAGGCGGGAATCAAAATGAATGAACCAATCACTGAACGTACGCCACTTGTCATCGCGGCTGAGATTAATAGGATCAAACAACAGACTAGTAAAATCATGCTTACCAATGCCATTGAAGTCGGCAGGCGCCTGAAGGAGGCCAAGGCCCTGCTCCCGCATGGAGAATGGAGAACATGGCTGGTCGAATCGGTGAGCTATTCCCAGCGCACAGCCAACAGACTAATGCAGCTCTTTGAAGAATATGGAGATAAACTGTTCGCTTCCGCCGATGACGGGGGGAACTTAAATTCGTCAGCGCTGACGAATTTAACCTACTATCAGGCCCTCCTTCTTCTGGGGATTCCGGAAGACGAGCGGGAGAAATTTATCCTGCAGCATGATGTTAAAGATATGACCACCCGGGAGCTGGATCAGGCTCTCAAACAACGGAACCAAACCACTCCGGAGAAAGAGCAGGCTCAAGTCACGCCCATACCAAATAATCCTCAGGATATCAAAATAGAATATATAACCGTCAAAAAAACCGACAAACCAAAAAGTGGGCCAACAACTGCAGCCCCCTCAACCTTTACCACGAAGTATGAAGAAAAATGCGCCGCTTGCTGCAAAACTATCGCCGATACATTCTACGAACTGCTGACAGCGCTTGGCCAACTGGCCAGACTTGATCCGGCGGTGAAGGAAAAATGCAGTAAAGACGCGAGTCGGCTTGCAGAAAATATGGTCGAAAGGCTTAAAGAGTGGCCACCTGTTATCAAGACGAATATGAAGGTTGAGACGTACGCCATCCATGAAAGGTGGTAGAATCGCCAACACCTTTATCCGGGAGTCGGCTTTGGCCTGCTTCATCACCGGATAGGCATTACCGGACCGTAACGAAATAACAGCTGGAACACCTTTGATTGTGTTCCGGCTGTTTCCATATACCAATATTTATGATTATTAGTAGGAAATGATTCAGATATGTCGAAATAATAAATCGGATAAAGGGAGGTATTTATTATAGCTTATAAAAAAGTGAAAAAAGAATTAATTAGCTTATGTATTGGAGAAATAGTGGCTTCTCTTACATTTATACTTGCACTTATTTCGGTTAAGAATAATACAAACGTGAATATAGATGTGGTTATTATGTACCCTTTCTGTGTATTATTATTTATTTTATTTCAAGGAAGTTATTATTGGTTTTATCGCTTGAAAATGATAACAGGCAAAAAGGTAAATAAAAACGGATTCAGAAGAACATATAGGCTTTTGAAAATTATTGATTTAATTCTTATTCTATTGTATCCAGTGATAATCATTTTGGGATTCGCTTATGACGATGTAGTATTCACAAAATTCTCAACATTGATAGGAATATTTATTTATCTTTTTGGTATCGCAGAAATTATAAATTATTTTTATGTAAGATTGTCATATCGTAAAGCCAAAGATATAGTAGCTTTATTAAAGTTAAAGAATTTAAAGAAATCAAGCCTTAATAGCGAATTAAATAAGTAACAACGTCCCCGTCTTGTATATCTAATTCACTCGTAAGTAAGGATACACTATTATTTCTATACAACACTACTGAATATCGGTACTTCAGTTGAACAACAATTAAATGAAGTTGGCATAAGAACAATTAAACAATGGCTTGAAGCTGGTAGTAAGCAAGCTTGGCTGAGAATAAAAGAAATGGATGACTCTGCATGTATAAATAGGTTATATGCTTTAGAAGGTGCAATACAGGGAATTAGATGGTATGATCTTTCAGAAGCTATGAAAGGTGAGTTAAAGGAGTTTTATAACCTAAGGTTGACAGACAGCCTGTACAAGTGCCAAAATAGACCAGGCAAGAAAAAAGGGAATACATAGATCAAAATGACAGATAAGGAGACCGTATGGGAACAATTCAATTTATTATTCAATCCATTATTTTAGGTATCGTAGAAGGGATCACGGAGTTCCTGCCGGTCTCATCGACGGGCCATTTAATTATTTTTCAAAAGCTAATCGGGTTTCAGGGGACCAATCCGCATTATGTAGAGATGTATACCTATGTGATCCAGCTTGGAGCGATTTTGGCGGTCATTGTACTCTATTGGAAGAAGATCAAACAGACGCTGGTGGATTTCTTCCCGTCAAGAGTCGGCTACCAGGAATCCGGACTGAAATTCTGGCTGATGATTGTGCTGGCGTGTATTCCAGGTGCTACGATTGGAATTTTATTTGACGATACCGCGGAAAAATACCTGTTTTCCCCGATTCCTGTGGCGATAACACTTTTCCTCGGTGCAATCTTGATGATCTACGCCGAGAATAGGCTTAGAAAAAATGCACCGGTCGGACGGGACTTGAATGTTTCCCCAAGACAGGCGGTTATGATCGGATTATTTCAATGTTTGGCGGTTATTCCGGGGATGTCCCGTTCAGCATCGACGATTATCGGCGGGTGGGTAGCCGGGCTGCCGACGGTGGCCGCCACGGAATTTTCGTTCTTCCTGGCGATTCCGGTGATGATTGGGATGAGCCTGCTGAAGGTTGTTAAAATTGGCGGTCTGGCTATTCTCACTTCGCAGGAAATCTTGTCTTTGGCTGTCGGCTTCATTGTATCCTTCCTGGTTGCAGTCATCGTTATCCAGAAATTCATTTCGTATTTACAAAGAAAACCGATGCGGATTTTTGCGATCTACAGAATGATATTTGCCGCGTTCGTACTGGCAGCCGGGGCAGCTGGTTTATTCTAAATCAGCTCGTTTTATCCGAATACCAGTCCTGAAGTTTATCAGACTTTCAAACATTCAGCCAGCCTTTTGGGACATTCGTCATCGAATATTCAGGTTGTTTCCGGATATTTTTTGTGCTAGAATAAATTACAATTGGAAAATTAAAACTGATGATCAACCCAGTATGTTAACGGGTCATACAGAGAGGGGAACGATGTACACGTTTGTACAAAGCTGGAAGTTCTCTTGATAGTTAACAGAAACCCAGTTGTGAAGTGAGAATGAATAATCCTACGGCTGTCTCACCGTTATCTGAGCTTGAAGCGGCGTATTCGCAATTAAGGTGGTACCGCGGAAGATATACTTCTTTCGTCCTTAGATGGACAGAGAAGTATTTATTTTTTCTGCAGCAAGTTTTTTCGCTGAACAATTAATATTTACTCGTAGACGGATTCGTAGATTCCGCTAACACCACAAATTTAGTCATCGTAATGGATGGCTAGCGTCAAGAGGAGCATGGATGCGAGCGATTATTTAATTTACGAATCAGTCTACAAAATGATCAAAAATAGTTTGCAAAATATGATTGCAAAAATGATGAATAGGATGGGGTGTATTAACATGCAGACAATCGGATTTATCGGAACAGGCAATCTGGCATCTTCCGTGATCAAGGGGTTATCCCGGCAGGATACGGACTTCCGGATTATGGCCTATGACGTATTTCAGGAGAAAGCGGAACTCCTGGCCAAAACGTATGGTGTTGCGTATGCCTCTTTCGCCGAAACCATTCAGGGATCAGATGTTATATTTCTGGCGGTAAAGCCTAAAGATATCAAAGGTCTTCTTGACCAGCTCGCTCAGTTCAATCTTACAGGAAAACTTATTATTACGGTAGTGGCAGGAATAGGGCTGTCTGTTTACGAGCAGGCGCTTCCGGGCATTGCCGTGGTAAGGGTCATGCCCAACACGTCCAGTGCGGTTCTGCAGGCTGTATCCGGGTTGGCCAGAGGACGCTGTGTCACGGACGGACAGGCAAAAACGGCTGAGGCTATCTTTGCTGTTTTGGGAAAATTCCTGTGGATTGACGACAGTAAAATGAATGCGCTGACTGCCGTCAGCGGCAGTGGCCCGGCCTATTTCTATTTCTTAACGGAACTGATGGCTCTGGCCGGTGAAAAGCTTGGCCTGACGAGAGACGAAGCTGAATTTCTGGCCGCAGAAACCATGGTCGGTGCAGGGAAAATGCTTGCGGAGAGCGGCAAAACTTCGCTGGAATTAAGAGAAGCTGTTACATCGCCGAACGGAACGACCTACGCGGCGCTGGAGAGCTTCCGGCAAGCCGGGCTGGCAGATATCGTCTATCAGGCTATGGAGGCCTGTGCCAAACGGGCTGAAGAGATGGAAGGAGAGTATGTTTGAATGAATACCCTGAAAAGGGCGGTTTTAAAAATAGGCAGTAACAGCTTAAGCCTTGCGGAAGGCGGCATTGATGAAACGGTCATCGATCAACTGGCCGGGGTCATTGCTGAGCTGAGAAAGCAGGGGACAGATTGCATCCTGGTTACCTCCGGCGCTGTTGCTGCCGGGATGGCCAAGATGAAGCTGAAGGAACGTCCAAAGGATATTGTCGGCAAGCAGGCCACAGCGGCTGTCGGGCAGGGAATATTAATCGAAAGGTATTCGTACTATTTTGACAAATATGGGATGAGCTGTGCCCAGGTTCTTCTTTCCCGGATCGACTTGGTTGAAGCCGAACATTACCGGAATGCCAAGAATACCTTGGAGAAACTATTGAACTTCGGAGTTGTTCCGATCATCAATGAAAACGATACCGTGGTCTTCGAAGAATTATGCTTCGGGGATAATGACAGGTTATCCGCGCTGGTGGCAGGAATGGTCAATGCAGATTTGCTGGTCCTGCTGACAGATGTCGACGGTCTGTTTACAGCCAATCCAGTGTATAACCGGGAGGCTGTACTGGTTCCGAAAGTAGAGAATGTGGCAGAGGCAAAAAATCTGGCCGACGGCACAGGGTCTGCGGTTGGGACCGGAGGCATGGTCACCAAATTAAAGGCTGCTGAAATGGCAACCCGGTTCGGGACGCCGACCTTTCTGATGAATGCGTCAAGAATTGCCCAGATCAAAGACATTGCCGAAGGGAACTATCCGTTAGGGACCTATTTCCCGCCGTTGAAGCATAAGCTTAATGGAAAAAAACGCTGGATGGCTTATGCAGCGTTATCGATGGGCACGGTTATCATTGACGCTGGTGCCGAAAAGGCCCTGCTTCATGACGGCAAGAGCCTGCTCGCTTCCGGAGTAACCGGGATCGAAGGATTTTGGGAGCGCAAAGATCTGATTAAAATAGTGAATAACCGCGGAGAAGAAATTGCCCGTGGTATTACAGAATTCAGCAGTGAAGAAACTGAAAAGGTCAAAGGATTCCACTCTGAGGAGATACGCAGGCTGATCCCGGAAATTAAAGCAGAGGAACTGGTTCACAGGGATAACCTGACGATTACGCAGGAATACTGATCAAAAAAGTCAAATGATTCATTGGGCATCGGCAAAAGAAGTAATCTTGGATAGCAATGTAATGAAATATATGAGATATTGAATAAAAGAGATATCGAATAGAATGTACGGGAGATTGACAGGAGGTTGTTGAAATATGGATTTTGCTGAAGACCTTATCATGATTGGCCAGCGGGCCAAAAATGCGGCACGCAAACTGGCTTTCACTGGCACGGAAACAAAGAATAAAGCCTTACTCGCAATGGCCCAGGCGCTTCTTGACAACGAGGATGCAATTCTGGAAGCCAATGTGCTGGATGTTGCGGCAGCAGAGAAAAAAGGACTTAAAAAAAGCTTGATCAACCGTCTTCGTCTTAGCAGCGCCGGGATTTCAGATATCAGCAATGCGATCAAGGAAGTGGTCGGGCTGCCCGACCCTGTCGGCGGCGGAGAACTGTGGAAAAGGCCGAACGGTCTGGTTATTCAGAAGACGATGGTTCCGCTCGGTGTCGTGGCGATGATTTATGAAGCCCGGCCGAATGTGACGGTGGACGCAGCGGTGCTGTGTTTAAAATCCGGCAATGCCTGCATCTTACGCGGAGGCTCGGAAGCGATTGAAAGCAATAAAGTACTGGCCAGGGTGATCGCTGAAGCCGCTGAACAGAGTGGAATTCCGGAAGGTGCGATTCAGCTTATACCGAAGACGGATAGAGAGTATGCCCTGCAGCTGATGCGCATGAATAAATATATCGATGTGATCATTCCGCGGGGCGGGGCAGGACTGATTCACACAGTGGTTGAAAATTCCACCGTTCCGGTGATTGAGACGGGTACAGGGGTCTGTCATGCTTATGTTGATCTCGATGCTGATTATGAAAAGGCAGTATCGGTAGTCTTTAACGCCAAAACTCAGAAACCCGGCGTCTGCAATGCGCTGGAAACATTGCTCGTTCATGAGGCGGTGGCGGAAGAGTACCTGCCGATGATTGGAAGAAAATTTAAAGCGTACGGTGTTGAGATCCGCGGCTGTGAAAGAGTCAGAAAGATTTTGGATTATGCTATTCCGGCAACGGAAGAAGATTGGTCGACGGAGTACCTTGATTTGATCATCAGCGTTAAGGTCGTCAACAGTATCGACGAAGCGCTGGACCATATTTACACGTATAGCACGAAGCATTCTGAGACGATCATTACCGAAAACTACACGGCCTCCCAGCGTTTTTTAAATGAAATTGATGCGGCCGCGGTTTATGTTAACACTTCAACGCGTTTTACCGATGGCGGAAGATTCGGTTTTGGTGCTGAAATCGGCATTAGCACGCAGAAGCTGCATGCCCGCGGTCCGATGGCTTTGCCGGAACTGACGACGATCAAATATATTGTTTATGGAAACGGCCATATTGTGGAATAGGCTTGATGCTGGATTTGTGGCACGCATACCAAATAGGGAGTAATATAAATAGATGTTTTCAAGTTCTGGTATGAATGCTTATAGATTTCTTCGCGCATCTTTGTGTTGCGGTGAAATCTGGCGGGTGCTATAATTTTTCAAGAGATATTCTATATTCATTCTGGTGAATATTTAGGATTTCGAAGTAAATATTGAGGTTGTTTTTGATATATTCGTGTTATCGCTGTATACTTTTTACTCTGTACCGGACCGGCTTTGGGATATTTCTTTTTGCCCATTTTGATGATCCGTGCGTGAAAGGTATGAGACCTTGAACGATTCCTTTGGATGGTTAGCACAGTGTGTTAATACCATAGATAAGTTTCTATAAGGGGGCGATATTTTTTATTCTTTAGTTTGTGATCGTTAGTACTTGGAACAAATTTGAATGGATATATTAAAAGTTATACGTATATTTTGATATATCTAGACCGCCAAAGGCTCGACGCCAACCAAGTTTTCTTTAAAATGTAGGGAGGGATTCTTTTTTTGGGACACTGGTTGTGAATTTGAACACAAAAAGTTACCTAAGGAGGTAAAAAATGAGCAACAAAGTTGAAAATTGTCAATGTTGCTGTAGCGAAGAAACTGACCAACAAAAATTGGACATGATTGCTGAAGTGATCGAAAAATACAAGAATAGAGAAGGAAGCCTGATTCAAGTTCTTCATATGGCTCAGAATATTTATGGATATTTGCCTCTGGAAATCCAGAGATTTATTGCAGAAAGTTTGAACAAGCCTTTGTCGGAGGTATCGGGCGTTGTTACTTTTTACTCTTTCTTTTCGACCCAGCCCAGAGGAAAGCACATTATCCGTGTTTGCCTTGGTACGGCTTGCTACGTAAGGGGCGGCAAGAAAATTATCGACCGTCTGGAACAGATCCTGGACATAGAAGTTGGCGGAACAACGCAAGACAGGCTCTTCACTTTTGAGGTAGCCCGTTGTATCGGTGCCTGCGGACTGGCTCCAGCCATGATGATTGACGATGTCGTGTATAAGCAGGTTAACCCGGATAAGCTTGATAGTATCCTGAATAAATATAGAAATTAGGGTAGGCTGGAGGTGAAATAAAGCGCATGAAAGTCAATAGTGTTGCTGATTTGGATCAAATTAAAAAGGAATACAGTGAAAAACTGTCAAAGTATAATTATCAAATCCTTGTATGCGGAGGCGCAGGTTGTGTATCCTCCAACTGCGGTGAAGTATCCGCTGCGCTTGTGAAATATCTGGAAGAATACGAGCTTCAGGACAAGGTTGCAGTTAGTGAAACAGGCTGTATGGGGACTTGTGCGGTCGGTCCTGTCCTTCTTATTCTACCTGATGAAACTTTTTATACGGATGTTAATCCCGAAAAAATGGCCGAGATCGTAAAATCTCACATTATCAACGGTACGGTGCTGGAAAAGTATACATTTTACGATCAGACGCTTGGCAAACACGTTCCCAATATTAAGGATATTGATTTTTTCAAAGACCAGGTCAAAATTGCGCTCAGAAACTGCGGTCAGATCGAATACGCTTCCATTGACGCTTATATTGCCAAAGACGGCTATTATGCGATTGCCAAAGCTGTGGGTGGCATGAAGCAGCAGGATGTTGTCGATGAAGTTAAAAAGTCCGGCATCAGAGGCCGCGGCGGTGCAGGGTTCCCTACAGGCATCAAATGGGAAGCTGGAATGAAATCAACGAGCGATCAGAAATTCATGGTCTGCAATGCTGACGAAGGAGACCCTGGTGCGTTCATGGACAGAAGCGTCATCGAAGGTGACCCGCACAGTGTCATTGAAGGGATGATGCTCGGTGGTTATGCGATTGGTGCAAGCATGGGCTATGTCTATATCCGCGCGGAGTATCCGATTGCCGTTGAACGTCTGGGTGCCGCGATTGAAGAAGCCCGCGAGTGCGGCCTGCTCGGAGCGAAACTGTTTGGTTCGGATTTTGAGTTTAACCTGGAAATCCGGATTGGCGCAGGCGCTTTTGTCTGCGGTGAAGAAACATCTTTGATGGCTTCGATCGAAGGCAAACGCGGGGAACCCAAACAAAAACCACCGTTCCCGTTCGAACGCGGCTTGTTTGGCAAACCGACCATTATCAACAACGTAGAAACCTTAGCATGCATTCCTCCGATCATTCTGAAGGGTTCGCACTGGTATTCGCAGTTTGGCACTGAAAAGAGCAAAGGCACCAAGGTCTTCGCACTGGCCGGAGATATCGTCAATACCGGTATCGTCGAAGTCCCGATGGGCATGAGCCTTGGCAATATTTTGTTCAATATTGGTGGGGGCATTCCCGGAGGTAAAAACTTCAAGGCTGCCCAGGCCGGAGGCCCTTCCGGCGGCTGTATAACAAAGGAATATCTGAATACGCCGATGGATTATGAAAATATCAGCAAAATCGGTGCCATTATGGGATCCGGCGGACTGGTCGTCATGAATGAGGATACCTGTATGGTCGATACCGCCAGGTACTTCATGGATTTCATCCAGGATGAGTCCTGCGGAAAATGCGTTCCTTGCCGTGTGGGAACCAAAAGAATGCTCGAGATCCTGGAACGCATTACCAAGGGAGAAGGCCAGGAAGGCGATATCGAACTTCTCGAAGAGCTCGGCGCTCAGATCAAAGAAACCGCAATGTGCGGTTTGGGTCAGACGGCTCCCAATCCGGTCTTAAGCACCATCCGGTATTTCCGTGACGAATACGAAGAGCATATCAAGAACAAATACTGCCGCGCCGGCGTATGTTCGGATTTATTCCTTTCGCCGTGTGAGAATGCCTGCCCGGCAAGCGTCAATGTACCCGGATATATGGGCTTGATCTCGGCAGGAAGATATATCGATGCTTACAACCTTATCAGACAGGAAAATCCGTTTCCGGCTATTTGCGGAAGAATTTGCACGCACCCGTGCGAAAGCAAATGCCGCAGGGCGCAGCTGGACGAAGCGATCTCGATTTCCGATCTGAAACGGTTCGTGGCGGATTATGCGTTCAAGCATGAGGAAGAATCCACGAAAGACATTGTCTTTCCGAAAAACGGCAAGAGCGTCGGCATTATTGGCGCAGGTCCTTCAGGCTTGACTTGCGGCTATTACCTGGCAAGACTTGGCTATGAGGTCGATGTTTATGAAGCAGCACCTGTGGCCGGAGGCCTACTTGCATTTGGTATTCCGGAATACAGGCTGCCCAAAGACGTGCTCAAGCATGAAATCAAACTGATTGAGCAAGTCGGCGTCAAGATCCATCTGAATACCGAAGTAGGCAATGACGTCAGCTTCGCCGGGCTGCGCAAAAAACATCATTCCATTTATATTGCAACAGGAACCCAGCTGTCCAACAAGATCAATATCCCGGGCGAAGACCTCGAAGGGGTTGTTCACGGCTTGAATTTCCTGCGCAATGTGAACCTCGGACAGGATGTGAAGATCGGTGAAACCGTGGCGATTATCGGCGGCGGCAATACTGCGATTGATGCAGCTAGAACGGCTTTAAGGTTAGGCGCTAAGAAAGTCAATGTTTTGTATAGAAGAACTATCCAAGATATGCCTGCTGATGCCAGAGAAATCTGCGATATGATTGAAGAAGGCATTGAGATTATTCCGCTGGTTGCCCCGACCCGTTTTATTGGCAAAGACAAAATCGAAGCAATTGAATGCGTCAGAATGAAGGTGAGCGGCTTTGATTCTGCCGGCAGAAGAAAACCAAAAATTGAAGAAGGATCCACTTTCACCCTGAAGGTCGATATGGTCATCCCGGCGGTCAGCCAGTCTTCGGATCTGCCGTTTGTCGGAATGGATGATGTTGAATTAACAGAGTGGGGAACTTTTATTACGGATAAAGACACCTTGATGACCACGATGGATGGCGTATTTGCCGGCGGTGACGTTGCCAGAGGTTCCGATGTCGCAATCACGGCAATTGCAGACGGTAAGAAAGCTGCATCTTCCATTGACCTCTACCTGGGTGGCAAAGGCGTACTGAATAAAGGCGAAAAGATCGAAATTCCTGCGCCGGCAGATCAGGACGAACTCGTTGAGCATGCCAGATTCCCAATGGAAGTTCTTGACCCTGAAAAGAGAAAAGACTGCTTCTGCGAGGTGGCTCAAGGGTACCACAAGCTCAATGCAATTGCAGAATCTATGCGCTGTTTACGCTGTGACAGGAGGTAGGGTAAAGGCATGGTAAATTTAAGAATTAATAACAAAAGTGTTTCCGCTTTGGAGGGCGCGACTATCCTGGAAGCCGCGAAACAGAACAATATTCATATTCCTAACTTGTGCTATTTGGAAGGCGTTCATAAGTTTGGTTCCTGCAGACTGTGCGTTGTTGAAGTCGAAGGCGCCAAGAGCCTTCAGCCTTCCTGCATGGTTACGGTCAGAGAAGGAATGGTTGTCAAAACCAACACCGAAAAAGTCCGTAAGGCCCGGAAAGTCCTTTATGAACTGATTCTGTCCGACCATCCGAAAGACTGTCTGAACTGCGAACGCAATCAAAGCTGCGAGCTGCAGGAAATGGGTAATATGCTCGGCGTCAGTGAAGCCCGTTTCGAAGGAAAACGTTCAGCCGGCTGCATCGACAAATCCCCTTCTATTACCCGGGATATGTCCAAATGCATTCTTTGCCGCAGATGTATCACTGTCTGCAACGAAATTCAGCAGGTTGGTATTCTGAATGCACAAAACCGCGGATTTAAGACGGTTGTCGGTCCGGCTATGGATCTGCCGATTAATTCCGTAAACTGTGCTTACTGCGGACAGTGTACGGTGGTTTGTCCTGTAGGCGCGCTGAAGGAAACCGATGCGATTCAGGATGTCTGGCAGGCGATCAATGATCCCAATAAACGCGTTGTTGTTCAGGTTGCCCCTGCGATTAGGGCTGCAATCGGCGAAGAGTTCGGGCTGGAACCCGGGACACTCGTTACCGGCAAACTCGCTTCTGCTTTGAGAGAACTCGGCTTCGACGATGTGTTCGACACCAACTTTACGGCTGACCTGACCATTATGGAAGAAGGCACCGAATTCTTGACCAGGGTGAAAAATGCGCTGACCGGCGGCCAGGCTACCCTGCCGATGATTACAAGCTGCAGCCCGGGCTGGATCAAATATGTTGAGCATGCCTATCCGGAAGAACTTGACCATCTCTCGACCTGCAAATCCCCGCATACCATGCTTGGGGCGCTGGCGAAGTCCTATTATGCCGACAAGATCGAAGTGGATCCGAAGGACATGTATGTTGTATCGATCATGCCCTGTACGGCCAAGAAGTTCGAAATTTCCAGACCGGAAATGCAGAACAATGGCGTACCGAATGTCGATGCCGTACTGACGACCAGAGAACTTGCCAAGATGATTAAGGAAGCCGGCATTGATTTTGTAAACCTCGAAGACAGCAAATTTGACAATCCGCTGGGTCTTTCCTCCGGTGCTGCCGATATCTTCGGCGTTACCGGCGGTGTTATGGAAGCTGCCCTGCGTACGGTTTACGAAGTGGTTACGGGACGGGAACTGCCGTTTGATAAGCTCCATGTTACTCCGATCGTTGGCCTGGAACAGATTAAGACAGCAGATGTGATCATCGAGAATCCTGTTGAAGCTTATAAGTTCCTCGACGGAGTTACGGTCAAAGTTGCTGTAACCAGTGGTCTGGCAGGAGCGAAGATCCTTCTGGACCAAATTGCCAAAGGTGAATCCCCCTATCACTTTATCGAAGTGATGGGATGTCCCGGCGGCTGCATCAGCGGCGGCGGCCAGCCCAGACCGACCACACCGGAGATTCGTCAGAAACGTCTCCAGGCTATTTATAAGGAAGATGAAGGCAAGCAGCTTAGGAAATCTCATGAGAATGAAGATGTCATGAAACTGTATGCCGAGTTTCTGAAAGAACCCAATGGCCATAAATCGCATGAACTGCTGCACACACATTATACGCAGCGTGGAAAGTTTAATGAATATCTCTGCAAGTCGTAATCTTGCTATCACAACCGGATTTCTCAATATTTTTGCTGATTTCTTCAAATTATTGCATCCTTGCACAAAATTATTTCGTGCGAGGATGCAACTGCCCTAGAAAACGCACCGTCAAGAAAGAGCCTAATGCGTAGAATGCTTAGGCTCTTTCTTTTTCTTTCCGAATGTTGTAGTATTAATTTCCAAGGAAACAGTGCAGCTTTAATTCGAGCTAAGGGTAGGTACACCGCTTGATGCAAATCAATCAAGAAAAAACGAAAAAAAGGTTTGACCGGCATGGAAATCCACATAATCGGATAAAGCTTGTGAATATACTCAGAGGGGCAGTTTTCCCATTAGCTGTGATTGTAGTTTGGGAATTAGCGGCACGCAGCGGTCTGATCAATACCTACATCTTGCCTTCGCCAAGTGAGATATTAAAAACATTTCTGCATATGCTTACAACCGGGATTTGGGAAGAACATCTGCTGGCAAGTTTACGGAGATTGGTGTACGGGTTCTTTTTGACGGTTGTTTTTGCAGTTCCGATGGGTATTCTGGTAGGCAAAGCCAGAGGATTCAGACATTGGGTGAATCCTACGCTGCATTTTTTGCAGCAGATTCCGCCAATCGCTTGGATCCCGATTTTTATGCTTTTGCTCGGGATTGATGAAGCTTCCAAAGTAGCCATCATTGTGTATGCCTCATTTTTTCCGGTTTTCTTGAATACGGTGCAGGGCGTTACCAGTGTTGATCCGAAGCTGATCGAAGTTGGCCATGCCTATATGCTTTCTCCATGGGAAATGATTAAAAAGGTGTATATCCCTTCGGCAGCCATGTCGATTTTTGTGGGCCTGAGGCTTGGGTTAAGCAATTGCTGGCGGGCGCTGGTCGGAGCGGAAATGCTGGGAGCATCTTCGGGAATAGGCTATTTGATCATTGAAGGCAGACAATTAGCCCAATACGATAAAATTTTTGTTGCGATAGTCACCATCGGAACTGCCGGGATGCTTATCGACCTTTTCCTCAGAAAAATTGAAAATAAGCTAATGCCGTGGAAAAAGATGTATCAAGCAGGTGAGCGCAAATGAATAAGGTTTTAGTCGAAGTCCATGATGTCGGTAAGGTTTTCCACAGCGACTGGGGAAGTATTGAAGCCCTGAAAGAAGTCAATTTCCGGTGCAACCAATCAGAATTTGTCAGTATTGTCGGAGCCAGCGGGTGCGGCAAAACTACGCTGCTCCGGATTATTGCCGGATTGGAACCGCCGAGCAGCGGAGAAGTGCTGATTGATGGAGAAAACATTGACGGGCCCGGTTATGGGCGTGCCGTCGTATTTCAGGAGCCGCGGCTCTTTCCGTGGCTGACCGTTGAAAAAAATACCGCGCTGGGTATCCAAGGAGTAGAGAAACAAGACGAAGTTGAGAAAATTGTGGCCAGCTCGCTTCAGTTGGTAGGGTTAACACAGTTTAGCAAAGCGTATCCTCACGAACTGTCCGGAGGAATGGCCCAAAGGGTCTCTTTGGCGCGAGCGCTCACTTTTAAACCGAAAGTATTCTTGATGGATGAGCCTTTTTCGGCCCTTGATGCCCAGACTAGGACCAGAATGCAGGAAGAAATCATTGATCTTTGGCATAAAACCGAAAAAACCGTTATCTTTGTCACCCATGATATCGAAGAAGCACTGACCGTGAGCCAGAAAATCATGATTATGTCGCCGTCTCCCGGTACGATCAAAGAGGTCTTGGAAGTACCTTTTGCTTATCCAAGAAATCCTGAGGGGTTAGAATTTATCAACATGAGGAAATATATACTAGAGGCCATTCGCTAAGCGAATCAAATGTTTTCGATAAGTATTACGAGGATTACGAGGAGGGTTATTCATGAAGAAGTATCTTAAAGTTTCTTTCGCTGTATTATTATCATTATTGCTGCTGATTTCGGTGACAGGCTGTCAGCCGAATACGGCCAAACAGCAGGAAAAACCAAAAATTATTAATATATCGTATTCGACGAAGCCTTTGAATGCCCCGGCGATCGTCGCCCTTGAAAAGCAGATTTTTGAAAAAGAGTTTGCAAAGGATGGAATCCAGGTGAAGTGGAACGAACTGGAAGGGCCGGCAACCACTGAAGCCCTTGCTGCCAAATCGATTGATTTTGCCACATCACTGAATTATGTTTCGGCTATCATCTCGAATGCAAACGGCAACGATATCAAGATTCTGGCGAGCTATTCCAAGTTTCCGAAGGGAATTGGCCTGGTTGCAGCCAAAAATGGCGGAATTGCATCCGTAGCGGATCTGAAGGGGAAAAAGGTTGCATTGCAGCAGGGGACGATGCTGCATGAAATGCTGATCAAAGCGCTAGCTGAGGCAGGGTTATCTGCGAATGATGTCCAGATGATCAGCATGGCCTCAGCCGACGCCTTAAACGCGCTGCTGCAAAAACAAGTGGATGCCGCGGTCATCCCCGATCCTCTGCTGACCAAAGGGATTGCTTCCCAAAAAATCACCCTGATCCGGAATGCTGAAGGCCTTATCCCCGGTCAGGCTGTGATTGCCGCGCGAACAGAGTTTATCCAGAAATACCCTGAAACAACAAAGCGTTTTCTGGAAATCCATCAGCAGATATTGGACTGGATACAGGAAAATCAGGATGAAGCTTTGCGAATGACGGCTGACACCAATGGAATGGAGCTTAAAGCGGTAACTGCTTTATATCCGAAATTTGATTTTACGATGCCGATTGACAGCCAGGATATTGAAAAACTCAAAGAATCGGCTGAATTTCTTAAAGAAAATAGTTTTATCAAGTCCGATGTTAATCCCGACGAGTTGATCAATCATCTGGTCGATACCGGATATCTTCCCAAATAACCATTAGAGAAAAGCCCGATGTAAGTTATCATTAATTACCGGAACATGTAGAATGTCTCTCATATTAATCACATGAAAAATAAGGATGATATTACAAACAGAAGAGTGGTAAAAACGTGAAAAGAGCTGTAAGGATTCTGATCAACGGCATTGTTCAGGGTGTCGGCTTCAGGCCGTTTATTTTTAAACTTGCCCGGGAACTGGACATTAAAGGCTGGGTAAACAATTTCAGCGGCGGAGTCGAGATTCAGGCTGAAGGGGAACGGGTAGAGGATTTTATTCGCAGAATCAGAACAGACCAGCCGGCTTTGGCTGTGATTGTATCGCTGGAGATAACAGAGATCCCGGTTCAGCATTACCGGGAGTTCACGATCACAGAAAGCAGGGAGTCCGAAGACAAGGATGTTTTGATCTCTCCGGATGTTGCAGTATGCAGGGACTGCTTGCAGGAGATGCTTCACAGTAAGGATCGGCGCTACCTCTATCCGTTTATCAATTGTACCAATTGCGGTCCGCGCTATACAATCATCAAGGATCGGCCTTATGACCGCAAGAAAACGACCATGGCGGGTTTTCAGATGTGCCCGGAATGCCATCAGGAATATCAGGATGCGCTGGACAGGCGGTTTCATGCCCAGCCGACTGCTTGTGCGGTTTGTGGGCCTGCACTTAAACTACTGGATCGTACAGGCAATGAAATTAGCGGCAACGGGATCGGCATTGACTTGCTGCAGGAAGGTGCGATCCTGGCCGTCAAAGGTCTTGGCGGCTTTCATCTCGTCTGTGATGCCTGCAATGATGAGGCGGTCAGCAGATTGCGCCGGGTCAAAGAGCGCGGAGCAAAACCATTTGCTGTCATGGTTAGGAATATTGAAACCGCCCTCCAAGAGGTGACCATGACGGAGCTCGAAAAATCGACGCTTGCCGGTCCCTCTGCACCGATTGTCCTGCTGCCGCGCAAGAAGAATGAAAATAGCCGGATTTCTCCGGAAACAGCACCTGGCCTTCAATCACTTGGCATCATGCTGCCGTATACGCCGGTTCATCATCTGCTCTTTCAGGGGACCAATGATTATCTGGTGATGACCAGTGCAAACCTGAGTGGCCGGCCGTTAATTTACGACAATCAGGAAGCGTTGGCAGGTTTAAGCGGGATTGCTGATTATTTTCTTCTAAACAACAGGGATATTTATCATCCGTGCGATGATTCAGTCGTGCAGATGATCGGGGATCAAATGACCTTTATCCGTAGGGCCAGGGGCTATGTGCCGCTGCCGCTATTTTTGAAACAGGAGATCAAAACACCGATTGTCGGTCTGGGCGGAGAAATGAAAAATGCTTTCTGCCTTGCTTCCGGAAAGATGGCTTTCATGAGCCAGTATATTGGAGATATGCATGGATATGAAAATTTGGAACGTTTTGAACAGGAGTTATACTCCTTTCAGAAGGTAACAAACATTGCTCCGCAAAAAACTGCTTATGATATGCATCCGGAATATTCGACGACCCGGATTGCCCGGTCGATGGATTGCCCGAAATTTCGCGTTCAGCACCATCATGCCCATCTCGTCAGCGTGATGGCTGAACATGGGATAGATGATCCGATGCTCGGCCTGGTTTGCGACGGAACAGGTTATGGCGAGGACGGCAGGATTTGGGGCTTTGAGTATCTTTTCGGAAATCAGGAAGGCTATAAGCGCAAAGCACACCTTGAATATCTGCCCTTGCCCGGCGGCGATGCCGGAGCTAAATATCCGCTCAGGATTGCCTATGCTTACTTGAAGAAACTTATGACACAAGAAGAATGGCAGCGGACGGAACCGCTTTGGGCCAAATTATCTTCTCAGGAAAAGAATATCCTGGATGGCCAGCTTCGAAGCGGATTTCAGCTGTTTGACACTTCCAGCGCCGGACGCCTATTTGACGCGGTTAGCGGTATACTGGGGGTTTGTACAGAAGTGACATACGAGGGACAAGCAGCGATCGAATTGGAGAGTGTAGCCGAGAAGTGGTTGGAGGATTGTAGCGAAGGGAACGTACAAACTTCTAGCTTGCAGGACAGCGGGAACAAGGACATTCAGAAAAACCTGAACGAATTCCAAAGAATAACGCAGCAGGCTTCAATGAGGGTTAAGGCGTTGGCAGCTCTTTGGGATCAATACGAGAAATCCGGTCAGACAAGTACAGAGGGACGCTTGAGACTTATTGAGCAATATAACGTAATGGCCGGCAGGACAGATGGAAGTTTCTGTCCGGACTTATATCCTGCTTTATATCCAGCCTGTCTGGAGATTTCAGGTGAACCGCAGCCCGGTGTTCTTCACGTAAAAGTGGGGAGCCTCTTAAAAGAGATCTCCAACGATGTGCTGCTTCAGAAAAACCCTGGGGAAGCTGCGCTTAGATTTCACTATTCTTTAGCGTGTCAGATGCTCGAAACGGCGATGCTTATTGGTCTTGAAAACAAAAAACTGCCGATTGCAGGCGGTGTTTTCCAGAATAAGCTGTTGACCGAGATTCTACTGTTCTTGGCGGGAGAGATCGGGGTAGAGATCCTTTACCCGCAGAAACTTCCGTCCGGGGACGGCGGTCTTGCCTTCGGTCAGGTGCTGATTGTAAATGCCGCGATTGAAGAAAAACCAGAAACAATGGGTTCTAATTTTGATCTTAGCTGATATTAAAAAGAAACCTTCTAAGGCTGGGCTACGCAATGTATAGCCGCTTTCGGCAGATTGAGCCCTCCTTGGCGAGTCGCTCCTTGCCATCCATGGCATCGCGACATTAGGCCATCCGTGGCCGTCAAACAGCCGCGCTCCGCATCGTGCTCCGCTTGACGCTGGCTAATACATTGCGTATCCTAGTCTCTGGTTTTATGTAGTCAATCTTTTCAGCTTTGTTTATCTTTATGGTCAGTATTAGGCTGATTTTGAGCAAAAAACAGAGCTGTTGCACAACGAATTACTTAAATCGTTGTGCAACAGCCCTGTTTTTTAGTAGTGACGGCCATGAATCAAAAATGTTAAGACGTTTGACAAGTATTCGCAAAAAAAGCCCAATTCTGTTAAGTAATTAACAATACTTGATTAATTTCCTATGTCAGTTTAATATTAATGACATTGCAGGTTAGAATATTCAGAAAATTTAAAAACTTGCAAAAAGCAAAAATTGTTGTTCAAAAAAAGTAAAGGAGGAGAAAAATGGATTTATCAAGACGTAATTTCCTGAAATTATCAGGAGCTTCCTTGGCTTCGCTGGCGCTTGGCCTTGGTTTTGATCCCGACCTCGCTCAGGCTCAGGGATATGCACTTAAGATTGAAGGTACAAAAAAAATTCCGAGCATTTGCCATTTTTGTTCCGGAGGGTGCGGCTTGCTTCTCTATATCAAAGATGAAAAGCTGGTGTATTTAGCCGGGGATCCCGATCATCCAACCAATAACGGGGCACTTTGTTCTAAGGCAGCCAGCTTGAGAGAAGTTGCCTATTCGGAGGCTCGGATCACGAAACCGATGTATCGTGCTCCGGGGGCAAATGAATGGCAGGAAATATCCTGGGACGAGGCTATCGACAAAGTAGCCAAAAAAGTCAAAGATGTCAGGGAGAAAACCTGGAAGACTGATGCCGATGTCATTAACGCAGCTACAGGGAAGACCGAGAGACTTGCTGTCAACAGGACTGAGGGGATTGCTGTTCTAGGATCCGCTGAAATCGATAATGAAGAATCCTACTTAGTTAAAAAACTATCAATGCTTTTAGGCACGCCCTATAACGAACATCAGGCCCGGATATGACACGCGCCCACGGTGGCAAGTTTGTCACCTTCATTTGGCCGTGGTGCCATGACCAATTCCTGGCCGGATCTGATGAATGCTGAACTCTTCTTAATTGCAGGCTCAAATTGTGCCGAAAACCATCCCGTTGCTATGCGGTGGATCAATAAGGCCAAGGAGCGCGGTGCAAAAGTGATTGTGGTTGATCCTCGTTTTACACGGACAGCCTCGCAGGCAGATATATTTGCTCAGATTCGCCCGGGTACAGATATTGCCTATCTGGGGGCAATCATCAATTATATATTGGAAAATGAGCTCTATGATCACGATTATGTCCTTAATTACACAAATGCTCTGTACAAAATAAGCAAGGATTTTCAATTCAAGGATGGACTATTTTCCGGATTTGACCCCGAAAAGAAAAAATACAAAACCGATAGTTGGGGTTATCAATTAGACGAATCTAACAAACCGGTTAAAGCTCTGATCCTTACTGATCCTGACAGCGTCTTCAGCAAATTAAAAGAGCATTATTCCCGTTATGATATGAAAACTGCTGAGAATATTACAGGGATACCTGCATCAAAAATTAAGGAAATTGCCGATGCTTTCTGCAGCGCCAAACCTGCGTCTATCCTTTATGCATTGGGGATGACCCATCACACAACGGCCGTACAAGGCATCCGGTGTTATGGCATTATCCAGCTGTTGATGGGCAATATCGGCAAAGCGGGAGGCGGTATCAACGCTTTGCGCGGCGAGCCGAATGTCCAGGGTTCCACAGATATGGCCAATCTCTATAATAATCTGCCAGGTTATCTTCCGGCCCCCTCCCATTCCGACAAGACACTCAAAGATTATCTGGTACGAAACGGCTCCAACCGGGAAAAACATCTTGTATCGTTATTGAAGGCCTGGTTTGGAGATAAAGCGACTAAGGAAAACGACTATTGTTTCAATTATCTGCCAAAATACGATTCCAATGTCAATTCAAGTTTGGTTCGAATTTGGGATGCGGTGAATAAAGGCCAATTCCAGATGATGCTGAATATCGGCTCCAATTCACTGGTATCCGTACCGAACCTCGAAGTGGTCCGCCAGGCTTTGCCTAAACTAGAGATGTTGGTCGTCTCCGATTTATTTGAAATCGAGACTGCCCAGTTCTGGCGGGAGCCCGGTGTTGATCCGTCTAAAATTATGACGGAAGTAATCTTTTTCCCGGCTGCCTTTGTCTATGAAAAAGACGGGACGCTGACGAACTCAGGCCGCTGGGTTCAGTGGAAGGATGCAGCACTCAAGCCCCTGGGCGAATGCAAGCCGGATTTGGATATGCTCGATCTGTTGTATAAGCGGGTGAAAAACTTATATGAAGGCAGTACGGATCCCAAAGACAGACCGATTCTCGATGCGCGCTGGGATTACGGCCATGAGCCGAAAGCGCTTAAGGTGTTGCAGGAATTAAACGGCTATGATGAAACGAGCGGTGAATTATTGCCGACGTTAGCTGATTATCTCAAAGCACCGGTCGGGTCAGTATCTACCGGATGCTGGATTTATGCCGGTGTTACCGGGAAAGGCAATTTGGCTGCACGCCGAGGAAATGAAGATCCCTCCGGACTCGGATTGTTCCGCGAATGGAGCTTTGCTTGGCCGGGAAATATCCGTATTTTATACAATCGTGCATCCTGTGATGCCCAGGGACAGCCTGTGGATCCCAAACGCAAATTAATTTGGTGGGACGCGGCCAAAAATGTTTGGGCCGGCAATGACGGTGCTGACGTAGTCGACAAGACGAAAGGGCCTGACACTCCGGAAGGAAAGCTGGCTTTCCGTATGAATCCGGAAGGAGTAGGGCGTTTGTTTGCAGGCAAATATACAAGCGGGATACCAACAACGCCTTCAGCAGACGGCAAACCGGCCGGCGGTGTGAATGTAGGAGGGATCTGCAACGATGGTCCGCTACCGGAGTTTTACGAGCCGGTGGAAAGTCCTGCGGAGAATATCTTCCATCCGAATGTGTCGAGCAATCCGATTGTGGCAATGCCCAAAACATTGCCCGATGTTCAGAAGGTTGGTAACCGTAAAGATTATCCTTATGTGCTGACGACTTATGGCGTAAGCGAACACTTCTGTGCCGGCGGTATCACCCGCAACATTCCGATGTTGAACGAACTTATGCCGGAACCTTTTGCTGAAATCAGCAAAAACCTTGCAGCGAAAATTGGCGTACAAGATGGTGACCGCGTTGAAATATCTTCGGCACGCGGCAAGGTTGAGATCCGTTGTCTTGTCACAGACCGCATTCAGTCGTATGAGGTACATGGACAACCGACCGAAACGATCGGTGTGCCTTGGAGTTGGGGTTTTGCATCTTTAAATCCTGGATCGAGCATCAATGAAGTGACAATCGGCGTAATTGACCCGACAGCAGGAACACCCGAATATAAATGTTGTCTCGTCAATATAAGGAGGGTTTAGAGATGGCAAAAAAAATGATTTTGGTGGACGGATCCAAATGTACCGGCTGCAAAGCCTGTTCAGCAGCCTGCAAGGAATGGAATGATCTTCCGACTGAAAAAACCTCTCTTGTCAAAAGTTATCAGAGTATGGCCGATTTTACACCAAACACCTATACGTATGTAACATTTGAGGAAAAGTATGAAAATAATAACATGCACTGGCTGATGCGCAAGGCGCAGTGTTTTCACTGCGATGATCCCTCCTGCCTGAAAGCGTGTTCCTCAAGTGCCATATCCAAAACAGATTCCGGGTTTGTGGTCATTGATCAAGATAAATGTATTGGATGCGGATACTGTGCCCAGTTTTGTCCGTTTAATGTACCTAAGATTGATAAAACCACAGAGAAGGCTAACAAATGCACCGGTTGCGTAGGGAGAGTGGAAAACGGTCTTGAGCCTGCCTGCGTAAAAATCTGCCAGCCAGGAGCGCTGTCATTCGGTAATTACGATACCATGCTGGGGATTGCCCAAGCACGGTTGGCCGAGGTAAAAAAGAAGTTCCCCAACGCTAATCTTTATGGTCAGAATGGGCAGTCAGGTACAACCTACCGCTATATTTTGCTCGATACGCCTGCTGCCTATGGTCTGCCTGAAAATCCATCGACTGATTTAACACTTTATCTATGGAAAGATATTATCCGGCCTATCGGCAAAATTGCAATAGGCGGTGCTGCTGCGGCAGTCGTTGTGGGAGTGGCGATTAATGCGCTAAAGGGAAACTACAAAAAAGATTCTGATCAAGATCAGCATCCGATAAAGAGAGAGGAGGAGATGTAATGAATGAAAAAAAATCAGGCTCGAATCAAGTTCCCGGCAAAATACTCCGTTTTACCAAAGGGGAAAGATTGAGCCATTGGGTTCATGCTGTAAGCTTTTTTGTTCTCCTCCTCACAGGGTGGGGCATACTATCCGAATTCAGCCGGCCGGTACTCATGATTTTTGGGGGAGTTGACGTTTCCCGCATCCTTCACAGGGTTTTTGCCGTGATTTTTGTTGTGGTCGTTGTAGCGATGTTCTTTATCAAGGATCCAAAATATCACTGGGAATGGCTGCGTTCTGCTTTTCGATTTACGAAAGCGGATATCGCGCATATCATGGCTTTTCCCAAGGAATTTTTTGGAGGACACGGCAACTACCCGGCTCAGGGCAAGTTTAACGGCGGAGAAAAGATCAACTCTTTGATTACGATCCTGGGTTCCGTATTCATCACCTTGAGCGGATTTATCATGTGGTCCCCTCATGTTTTCCCAGATCAGTTGGTCCGGATAGCTTATCCCGTTCACGATATGTCGATGTTTATGATGGTTGCAGCGTTGATGGGACATCTCTATTTATCTTTGCTTCATCCTGAATCAAGGGCTGCTCTGCCGGGCATGTTAAAGGGATACGTCTCGGAAAAATTTGCGAAGGCGCATCACGCTGCCTGGTATAAAGAGGTCAAGGACCAAGAGAAATAGTCGAAAGCCAGAACCGGTACGGTGAAATCATTTTGACACTGTCTTAACCTTTGGGAGGGATGTACTTGTGTACTGAAAAGACCGATGGAGGACAAGCAACAAGTTTGTCTGCTGTCAAAGAGAATTATTCAAAAATGAGAGCAGAGATCACTGCCTGGCAAAAAGAAAACAACCTGAAGGATTTGAAATTACCGTCGAGATCCGGGCAGTATCCATTATTCACCATCAATGATCTGCCGGAAAACGCCATCATTGATTTATGGGACAGGTTGAACATTGTTGCGGAAGAAAAGATAGACCACTCCAAACTTGCCGTTCTCCAAGATGAGTTCAGCGCAGGCCGTATTCAAGGAAACGAACCTCTTTTCAGCCGTCTGAGCTTAGCAATAGCTGGGGTAGCTCAAGTGGTATATCAGCAATTGCATATCTCTGCAAGTGTGGATGATCAGCCAATGTGCCCATGTCCGGTTTGTGGTGAAGATAATCTTATAACAACATTGGATGCGTTGAATGGAAAACGCTTTACACATTGTCTTGTCTGCGGAAACGAGAGGCCAATAAAAATATCGGGCTGCATACACTGCGGCAGTGAAAACTCTTTTCAACAAACGTATCTCAATTCTGCCGAGTTTCCTGGAGTGGAGGTTGTTGTCTGTTTAGATTGCGGCCAATATTTTAAAGAAATTGATTTGCGCGAACGGAAAGTCGAAGATTTAGATTGGGAGAATATACGTACCCTGCCCCTTAATTACGCAGCCGAACAATGGATTTTAAAGAACAGACCGATAATGAGCTTAAACTGAATAGCCGATACAGATAAGAGGAAGACAGGGTGTCAGTGAAGATACCCTGTCTTCCTTTTTTTGCTGAATGATATGATGCAGAAACAAGTGCTTCTTCTGGGGAAGCCGTTGTTCACTCCTAATGATTTTTAATTACATTTTCATGGTTTCAGACTAAACGATTTTGATACAGCTCCACTGCCTGCTATTTTTGCCTCTATTTCTACTTCTACGTCAGCTTGCTGGAAAATACCCCTCCAGTTCGGGGCAATTTCCTGCCAGTAAGAAGGAGCGTAACGATGTATTTTCTGCATAAGGCCAAAATAATCCGCATCATATTTTTTGGCGCAGGCAATTGATTTTAACGGATATTCGCGGATTTTATCGGAAATGATTCTTTCTAGTGGTTTGATTTGATCTGGGGTAATGTCATATCCATCAGTTTCAGCAACGAATCCTACCGTTTGAATTTTGATCTTAAAGGAAGGTTTACCATCGATTATTTTAAAATTAATCTTATTTTTAGAGCCTGATATATAATAAGATAAAGATTTATTATCTTTTGTAAACGGAACCACAATATGAACATTCTTAAGTTTTCTGGAAATTAGCAGGTACCCCAAGGACTCTTCTTTATCTAGCCAACCCACAAGTTTAGCTTCACGAAAAACGCCAAAACCCTGAACAATGACAGAATCAGGAACAGTTTCTCCTTCCATTGAAGAGATCGGTTCTATCTCAGGTAGTAACGCGTCCCGATCGGGACTGAGCAGCCATTCTGAAAATTCATTCATTGTAACGCCGCAGGCCACGCCTTTGTCGATTGCTATTTTCTCCGACTGATTTTTAACCTGTTGGGTGAGGGTGGTAGTTCCTGAAGGTTCCAACTGTATAATCTGTGAAGCTAATCCTTTGGTTGCCAACACAAAAACAGCCGGACGCGAATCAGGGTTACCCATTGTAATTTCAATTTGAGGCAAGATTTTTTCCTGAGCACTACGTGCTCCAAAAACATAAACATAAGTATGTCCATAAAAAGCCGTCTTTGGCAATCGCACCATTAGTTTACTTATTAAATCGTTCAATGATGTACTTGAAGCGCTGATCAAATAGTCGGAAGAAGCGCCCTCTTTTTTTTGGTTGTCTTCCATACTGGTTGGGCGCATCATTCTGGACCAAATTTGATATTGGTCAACCCCATTTATATTGATATAGTCTCCAGCAAACATTGTAACGACCGCAAGCTCCTCTACTTCCTTTTTACATCCCGACATAAGAATAGTCGTCAAGAGGAGGAGCAATAGGGCAACGTGCGTAAATTTACGTTTCATCTTAATTAACTTCCTCTTTTTTTTCTTATTATCGCAACAGTGAGAAGGAACAAAGGTAGTGCTATTTCAAAAAATAGTGCGAAAGGCGGCCAGTACTTTCTAAAAATGTCCTGTAACTGAATGGTACTACTACTCACAAAAGTTGCAGCTGTTACTTGTAACGGGGCTAAATAACAGACGACGGGGTAATAGGACTTCAAACCGAAAATTTGTGCGGTTATGAGACAGGTCAAATAGTATAACAAAGTTGTTTTAATCATGATGATGGTTAGCCAAAAAAAGAAAATGAAACCTTCAATCCGTTGGACATAGTTCCCGTATTCTATTGATTTAACAAAACTCCAAAAAGGAAAGAGCAAATGACCGGAAAGATTTGGACCGACTACCGTAATAATAATTAGGGTACATAGGGTTATAAAACACATAGACGCCAGAATCGCCCAAAGACTTTTGCTCCAGATCTCCTGAGGCTTGTTTACAATTGGCAGCAGCATGATAAGTACGACGATCTCTCCAAAAAGGGAGGCAGCAACCGCCGAATCCGGTAAAAGGGGCTGGATTCCTTTTTCAAAAAGAGGCAGCACTCTTTCGTAGTCTACTTTGAACAGCGCCAGGCCAAATAAACACACGAAGCTGATAATAAAAAGGGGCAACACAAATTGGTTGGCCCGGACAATGACCTCAATTCCTTTATAGGCTCCAAACCCCGCTACTGCTACAATAACAATGATAAGGAGCAGTAGTGAACTTCCGAATGATAGACTGTAACTCAGGAACTCTGAAAATTCCCTAATTGTAAGGGTATTGGTTGTAAAAAAAAACAGGACATAGGCAAGGCAGAAAACCTTACCCATTACTTTCCCAAGAACAATTTCGCTGTATTTAGATAAAGTGGTCCGTGAAAAACGCTGCCCTAATTTTAAAATAATCAGCAGCGAGATTACGCCTGCCAGACAAGAGAATGAGGTAACAAGCCAAGCTGATTGTCCGGCCCTCTGCACAATGATTCCTGGGACGAAGAGAATAGAGGTAGCAGTAATCAGCGTAAACAGCAGCATGCCAGTTTGTGTACCGGAGATTCTTTCTTTATCTATGGCTCATTCACCCCTTATCCGGTTTAGTAGGGCCTTGCTTGGAGGCTTGACGTATGGGCTCTTCTGCACCGGTAAGGCGTGGTCTGGCAGACATAGCCCACCAGGGGGCACGGAAAAAAGTATCTTTCAAATCAGACACGCTTAGGGGAGCAATCGGCGATAAATAAGGTATGCCGAAGGAACGCAGACCACAGAGATGATATAAAATAACCATCAGACCCGAGACTATTCCGAATATGCCCAGTATACTGGACAAAATGATTAGGACGAAGCGTAAAATTCTAATACTGGTACCTATAGAATAATCCGGAAAAACAAAAGAAGCGATTGCTGTTATACTGACGACAATAACCGTAATAGGGCTGACAATGCCGGCGGTAACCGCGGCTTGACCTATGACCAGACCGCCTACGGTACTTATCGCCTGACCTACAGTCTTCGGTAATCGGACACCGGCCTCACGTAACAACTCAAAGGTGAGCTCCATTAAGATAATTTCAATTGAAATGGGAAATGGCAAATCACTACGTGCTCCGGCTACTGTGGTGAGAAAGGTCAAGGGAATCAGCTCGGCGTTATTGGAAAAGACAGCAATGGTAATGGCAGGAGCTAATAATGCAATATTGATCGCAATAAAACGGCCGATTCTGATTAAAGTGGCGAAAAGATTGTTATTATAATAATCTTCAGATGCCTGCAAAAGAGAAACAATTGTACAAGGAACGATTAATACCGATGGGGTATTATTCACAATAATAGCGATTCTTCCTTCGCACAAAGATGCCGCTGTTCGGTCTGGACGTTCAGTATTTTGGACAAGTGGAAAAAGCGTAAAGGATTCATCAGCGATTAACTCTTCGATATAACCGCTGTCTAAAATACTGTCAATGTCAATTCTGTTAAGGCGTACCTTTACTTCCTCGACAATTTTATCATTCGCAATTCCTTGAATATAACAGATTCCTACTTTGGTCTGAGTAAGTTTCCCAAGGGTTATCGATTGATATTTCAGGCGGTTGGAAGAGATCCGTCTTCGCAATAAGCTAACATTTGTGGACAGGTTTTCAACAAAACTGTCTCTTGGACCCCTTATGCTCTGTTCCGTGGAGGGTTCATTGACGGCTCTTTGTTCGTACCCTTGAACTGCTGTAGCAATCGCTGTGGAATAACCGTCGATCACTAAAATAAGGTGACCGCTAAGCAAAAAGTTGCTTAATTGTTGAATGTCTGATACGAGTTGAGTCTGGTGATTAGGCAACAGCCTTTGAAGAATGATTTCAGGCAGATTGGCTTTGGTTGTTGATATTTCAAGTGTCCGAAAAAAGTTTTCCTGCATTAATGATTTAAGTATTGATTCGTTAACCATAACCGGATCGCAGAGACTTGCGGCGTAAATGATAAAAGCTCTTGTTGGGACTGGAAGATCAAGTAAAAATTCCTTGCTTACAATGTCTTCACAAAGATGGAAAAACGCTTGCAATATTTTGAGATTTATATCAATTTCAGAAGTTAATTTTTTTGTTTCTTGAGAATCATTTTGAGGTGTCTTAAATGTTATCTGGGGTGAATTGCTAAGTATCTTAGTTAACAGTTCCTTAATCATTTGTTATTGTATCCTAGCTCTGATTTTTTATTTAGTTTATCCTAGGCAGTGCAATTTATACTTAACAGATTTGTCTATGCCCTTCGGATCAATGTTATTCTTCTGACTTTTTCTATACGATGATCTCTGCTCCACAATATCGGCAGGTCTTGCTGTTCGACAGATTTGTTTTTTCGCATTTCGGACAATCTTCAATCCTGAAGACCGAATGGTTAACGAAAATTTTATTTGGCCCTTTTCTCTTATTCAGCGTATAATCAAATGTTGAATATTTGTTCAAACTTTTAATAAAACGGAGTGATCTTATTCTGAATGATAAAGTGGATACTCGTCAAAGAATCTTAAATATAATTTAATATGATTTATAATTTCTTGCTGAGCTTGTTCAGGTGTTTTGAAAATTGCATCCTGGATAAGCTCCCTTTTTATTGCAATAATCTTTAATGGAAGGGAAAAATTCCATTGACATAAATATATAGACCAGTCTATTATTGATTTAAGGGGAATACATTTATGTAGAAATTTCTATGTACCCTTACAATCCCAAATACCGGTAAAGTCAAGTTGCAGCTAAGTTTAAATCTCACAAAATGAGTCCGGCAGAAATTAAACACATCAGAATTTCTAACGAAAGGAGGCAATTCATGGATACTGATAAAGGTTGTACTATTTTTTCAGATATACCTGTTTCCGCTGCACAAACACGCGTTCATTTATGTCAATTGATGAACATTCACTTCATGATATTGCCGGATTTCATGTTTGTGAAAAAAATCCGAAGTGAGGTCTTCATCTCCATCCTAGAAGAATTGTCCAACGAAAATGTTTTGTGGCCTGAGCTGAGTGAAGGATCTTCTTTAATGCTGGAGTATATTCGATCAACTGCTCAAATAGAGGCATCTAAATTCTCGGATATTCTAGGAGTGGACAGGACCAGACTGTACAGGGGAATTAAACCAGGCTATGGACCTCCGCCTCCTTGCGAAGCCGTGTGGACTGAACATACACACGATGCTGCAGCAGTGTTGCAGGAATTATCGGAAGTCTATCGAAAGTCCGGGATGATCGTATCAGATGAAGCAAAGGAGAGGCCGGATTATATTGGGGTTGAGCTGGAATACCTGAGTCAACTTGCCGTACAGGAGATAGAAGCTTGGCAATCTGGTAATGAAGACAAGGCCAGAGAATTGCTTGCAAAGCAGTACCATTTTTTAATCGAACATCCTGGAAGATGGATGCCCCGTTTCATCGAAGAATCGCTATCCATGGCAGATACTGATTTTTATAAGGGACATCTATCTATGCTACACAGCTTCTTAGCCCATGAACAAAAGAGAATCGACATCATTATTAAAAATTAAGGCATTTTGTTTATTTTTTCACTAAGATGGAGGTGACTTATTTTGCTTAAAAATGTTGAGAAATCCAAGATAACACGCAGGGGTTTCTTAAAAGGAACAGGTGGAGCGGTTGCGTTTTTAGCATTATCAGGCAACTTGTTCCCGATTTCAAAGCAGATCTTTGCCCAAACGGATGGAACAGCCGTGTCCGAAACCGTAGTAAAACCTGGTCTCTGCCACTCATGTCATCTTGCGAAATGCAGTCTGCTTTACACAGTCAAGGATGGGGTACTTGTTCATGTTGAAGGAAACCCGGAGGGGCCCTGGAATAAGGGAAAATGCTGCGTAAGAGGGCAGTCAAGTCCGGCTTTTGTGTATAATCCATATCGGGTAAAATCACCGATGAAGAGGACCAACCCTAAAAAAGGATTGGATGTCGATCCGGGATGGGTGGAAATCAGCTGGGACGAAGCTATCAACACAATGGTAGAAAAGCTTTCGGCTATTCGCAAAAGTGATCCGCGCAAGTTGTGGTGGATGCAGGGTTTCCCGGCTTTCCCCAATCAAATAACCGGAATGAGAGCCATTTTCCCGACGGTTTTCGGCACCCCGAACCAAGGGATGATTACCGGGGCCATGTGTTCGGTACACTTGACCAACGGGCTGGTTCAAGGCGGTTTTGCCCAGTATCCTGATTGGGACTATGCCAAATATATTCTCTCGGTAGGGAATACGACAGCACCAAACATCGGGCCTGGAGACGGAGCTGCAAATTATATTGTTGATAAAGTGAAAAGTGGCACACGGTTAGTCGTTGTCGATCCGCGCTGTTCACCCGAGGCCAAGCTTGGGGAATGGGTTCCGATTAGACCGGCATCGGATTTTCCGTTTATGCTTTCATTGGCCCATGTCATCCTGCATGAACTGAACACATTTGATGTTTGGTTTGTAAAGAACCGTACAACCGGACCGTACCTGATCAGTCCTGAAGGGGATTACCTGAAGAATGCCGCCAACAAGCCGCTCGTCTGGGATTCCGTGGCCAAAGCCGCGAAGGCTTTTGATGATCCGAGCATTGGAGATTATGCGCTTGAAGGTTCCTATGAAGTCAATGGTGTTAAGGTACAGCCTGCTTTTGAACTTCTGAAACAGGGAATGGTTAAATACACGCCGGAATGGGCTGAGGAACTGACGACGATTCCGGCCGCTAAGATTCGTGAAATTGCGAAGGACCTTATCGAGAATGCCCAGATCGGCAGTACCGTTAACATCAACGGGGTTACCTTGCCGCTTCGCCCGGCTGTAATTTGCGTCAGCCGCGGATTGACCAGTCATCGTGACGGTCACCATGCATTCTGGATGTCCATGGTCGTTAACCAGTTGATCGGTGCTGTAGCCGTGCCGGGAGGAAATATTGTGGCCCCTGATCCGAAGGCGCTTACGCCGGGTGAAGACGGTGTCGTCATTCCGGAGAATTTCCATTGCAAATTCACACCTTGGCAATGGCCGCCGCAAGCACTGGAGGCCAGAGAGTTCCAGCCGTATTGTTTTGACATCACCTACCGCATGATCGATTTGATTCTCGACCCGAAACCCTATTATGCTAACTATACCCCGGAAATGTTCATTAGTTTCGCCGCAAACCTTTATACGAAGGGCGGAAATCCGGAACGGATCGGGGAAGCCTTAGCCAAGATACCGTTTGTTGTATCGATTGCTCACCATGTTGATGAACACACAGCCTTCGCCGATCTGGTCATGCCGGAAGCATCTTATCTGGAGATGCCGACAGCTTTCTACTTCCAAATGTACAGACCGGGATCAGCAAGATTAGGCAACATCCATATCGGGCACAGAGAGATCATTAAACCTGTCAATAATGTGCGGATTATGGACGAAGTGTTCACCGATATCGCGGAACGGATGGGAATGCTCTATGGGCCGGGACCGGACAAACTGAATTTTATGACCAACATTATTTTGGGCATTCCGCCCCAATTCTGGCTTGATCTGGGCAAGAAACACAAGGCGGCGGATGTTGTCGAGCGTTACTTGAAAGGGCAATACGGTCCGCAAATCACGCTTGATGCTTTGGCCGCAAAAGGTTTTGTCTATGATGAGATGAAACCGCAGGATGTCTACAACTACACCGCTTTTCCTGGCAAAACGACACGTCACCCGCTTTACAATGTTTATTACAAGAGAGCGGGAGAACAGTTGCTGGCCGGCATGGAAAAAGCAGGAGTTAAACATCCGGGCTTCAGTGACGAAGAGATTAAGTTTTACTATACGGGTGTGCCGGCTTGGAAGCCGACGCCAACGCAAAGTGCGCCGGCAGAATATGATCTTTACGGCGTCGTTTGGAAAATTCCCCAATTCCTGTTTGATATCAGCGGCGTTGGGACCAACCCCTGGCTTGTCGAAACAGCAGAACAAAACCCCGATTTCGGCAAAATTCTGCTGAATACGGCAACTGCGGACAAAAAAGGATTAAAAGACGGGGATATGGTCTATGTCGAAAGTCAATTCGGTGGGAAAATCGGGCCTTATCCCGTTAAAACCACTGAGTTGCTGCATCCCGATTGCATGGGCGTTGCATCAGGTATAGGGCGTTTAGTCTCGACAATGAATCCGTTGTCAAAGAAAAATATTCCGTATAACCGCTTGCTTGCCTCAACATGGGAGAGCATTGAGGTTATAACCGGGGGTATTGAAAACAGCCCTAGAATGAAAATAACGAAGGCATAGGAGGATGATTACCCATGAGATATGGTATGATAATTGACCTAACTCGGTGTATCGGCTGCGATGCCTGCACTGTTGCCTGCAAACAGACAAATGGAACCGGACCTGGCGAATTCTGGTGCAGGGTGTATAAGACTCAGGAGGGGAAATACCCGGATGCCCGGCCGGTTTATTCTCCTGTACTTTGCAACCATTGTGATAATCCGCCCTGTAAAAAAGTATGTCCGGTAGGAGCAACACAAAAACAGGCAGATGGTATCGTTGCGGTTGATGCGGACAAATGCATCGGCTGCAGGTACTGCATTGCGGCTTGCCCGTATGATGTCAGGCATTTTGTTACGTCAACTTCTAAAGGATATTATCCGGAAAAAGGGCTTTCGACTTTTGAAAAGGCCATGTACCCGCTTCATCAGGAGGGCACTGTCGAAAAATGTGAGTTTTGTCAAGGCAGATTGGCCGAGGGCAAGCAACCGGCCTGTGTCCAGGCTTGTACGGCTGTTGCCAGAATATTTGGGGATCTTGATGATCCGAATAGCGAAGCTGCAAAATTGGTGAGTTCCGGAAAAGCGTATACACTTTTGCCTGAAGCCGGTACAAATCCAAGAGTGTACTATATCAAAGGATAGAAGGGGTGGTGAAAAAATATGGATACACTGAATGAAGTGACAACAATAGAAAAATTTAGAAATTCTCCGGGCAATAAAAAAATAATTGGTTTTGGTGTTTTGGCTTTAATTGGCATAGCCGCCTGGATCATTCAGCTTACTGTAGGATTAGATGTCTTAGCAGCAGGGAAGAGCATGGCATGGGGCGTTTACATTGCATCCTTCTTTCTGCTGGCCGGCACCGGAGGCGGATTGCTGATTCTCTCAGCTTTGGGAGATTTCGGAATACTTTCTGCCGTTAAAATGCAGCGCCGTTCGTTGCTGATCGCTGCGATTGCTTGTTTCATCGCTGCCGGTTTTACGATTCTGATGGATATTGGCAGGCCGGAGCGTGTCCTCAACATGCTTTTTTCTCCCAATTTCTCGTCTATGTTTATATGGGATTTTTACTCTCTGGGTCTGTCTTTGATTCTAGGCATTGTTTGCCTCTTTAGCAAACCAAGCAAAATTCTCGCTAGTTTAACAACGTTGGTCGCCTTGGCTTTGTTAATTGTTGAAGGATTAATTTTGACTGTCAGTACCGGAAACCCCATGTGGACCAGTGTTTTGACGCCTTTGTTGTTTGTGGTCGAGGCGTTTGTAACGGCGACAGCGGTTGCTTTGGTTATAAGAGATACAAAGGAAAGCGATGGCCGTTTGGAGAAAACATTAGCTGTTTTATTACTGGCAACCTTGGCAGTCAGCCTTGTCGAAATTGCTGCTGTAAGCCTTCTCGGAATGCATGCAGAAGCCAAAACGAGTTTTCAGCTTCTCCTGAGCGGAAACTTAGCGCCGTTTTTCTGGGGACAGATCCTTCTGGGCATCCTATTGCCTTTCGTTTTGCTGGTAAAATACAAGAGCGGCAATAACGTGAAAGCGGCCTCAATCTTGGCTTTTGCGGGGATATTTGTAGCCAAGATGAATTTGCTGGTGGCGGGGCAAGCATTGCCGTTTGAAAATTTCCAGGTCACCTACGTACCGTCGTTGGTGGAGTGGGGAGGATTTATTGGAGGGTTAGGAATTGCGGCTTTCTTGTATATTCTAGGTATACTTGTTCTACCGGTAAAAAAGGATTTATAGAGGGGTACACCTATCCTAATTGAGAATACAAAATAAATTAGGAAATGGAGGGTCAGGTGTTAGCCTGGCCCTTCCAAACAACATTAGCAGTAAAAGTAAAGTAGGCAGGAGGTGAGAGAGTTGCTGCTGATTGATGCTTTAAAGAAAAAAAGATGGTCGCCATGGATCGCAGGTGGATTACTAGGGGTAACGGCTGTGGCTTGTTATGCTATTGCAGAAAAAACGTTGGGTGCTTCAGGCGGCTTTGAAAGCATGGCTAGCATTCTAGGTTCTTCTTTTCACTTGAGTTGGGCAAACTCTATTTATTTTAGGCTTGTAAAGCCACCCGAAGTTAGTTTCCAGATGGTTCAATTTATAGGTATGTTTTTTGGCGCGTTAATTGCTAGTTTTTACTCTCGGGATCTGAAAATTAGAATGATCCCAGATCAAGAATGGGTACAAAGATTTGGCCCAAGTAAAGTTAAAAGATGGATTCTTATTTTTCTAGGCGGAGTAATTATTGAATTTGCTGCTGGGATTGCCGGAGGCTGCACAAGTGGTTTAGGTATTTCCGGGACAATACAGTTGTCTCCAGCGGGATTAATATTTATCGTTGGGGTGTTCACTAGCGGAATCTTGATGACGAAAATTCTCTACGGGAGGAATTATCGATGACAACGATATTAATTCCGATCTTGATTGGTCTTTTCTTTGGTTTCGCTCTCCAAAAAGCAGGGTTAGGTCATTATGATAAAATTGTGAATCAGTTCAGATTTAAAGATAATACCATGATGAAATTTATGATGAGTGCTATTTCAGTTGGGCTTGTAGGTATTTATTTTTTGAAGGATATTGGTTTTCTAAATCTTATAGCAGTTCCGGATACTTATGTGGTTGGTAATCTTGTAGGTGGACTTTTGTTCGGAATAGGGATGGCCATTGCGGGCACTTGTCCGGGAACATTGATAGTCGGGGTAGGGCAGGGAAATTTAGATTATCTAATCCCAGGTTTCCTAGGTTTCCTAACAGGTGCAGTCTTGTTCGGGATTGCTTATCAGCCATTCTTTCTCAAAATCTACCCTATTGCATCTTATGGAAGAAAAACTCTCGAAGATCTTTTCCATATTAATCATTGGTTTATCATTGTTATTTTTGTATTAATGACTTTGGTTTTTTATTTTATATCTAAGAAAAGAGAGCATTCTTTATCAACTCAACCGCAAATGAAAGAGGAAGGAGCGAAAGCTTGATGAGTAAAACTAGATTCACAGTCCAGTTTTTTACTGTGGTAATTATCCTATTCTTGATTCTAACAGGATGTACAAAAAATAATGTCAGCGAAAATACATTAATAACTCAACAAACTCCTCCGAAGACCCAATCTCAGACGGTTGAACAGTCCAATTCTCAAATAAATGAAATTTCTGAACCGGATAGCCCTCTTGCACCGATACCAGCTAATTCAAAAATCACGGTCAGAGAACTATATCAAGGCATTCAAGCAAAAAAAGAATGGCAGATATTTGATACCAGAAATTATTCTGTGTATGCTCTGGCCCATGTCCCGTCTGCCCAAAATATTCCGTTAGCCTCCTTAGAAAATAGAATTAACGAAATTTCTAAAAAAACACAAGTAATCTTTATTTTTTTTAATGATGAAGACGCTGAAAAAGGTTGGCAGATATTAATATCTAATGGATATGATCCCAATCTTGTCAAAGTTCTCGAAGGTGGGATGGATCAATGGGAAAAGGCCGGTTACAAATCAGAAAACGGATTACCAGCTGGGTGTTAAGCTCATGCGTAAGCTATAGTTTTTGAAAGTTCAATTCCCTCCAAAGAAGACCGGTAGGGATATGAGGATCACTTTAGCCAAATAAGCCTACCTTAGCGGTAGACTGCTCAGACAGTAGACAAAAGAAGAAATACCCTTATCCAAATGGTATAATTATACTATACAAATAGGGGTATTTTTTGATGTATGTGAAAATTTCAGTTAACTGATCAAGCCTTGGAATTGAATTTACTGAATTCTGCAATTGGGGCTCTTCGTGGCTTACAGTTGTTCTATTATTGACAAAAAAAACTGCTGCACAAACTATTTGCGTTCGTTGTGCAACAGCCCTTTATTTGGTCATCAATCTGAAGATTATCCCAAGAAACATGTTTAGGACAGCTACTTCGGATTAAGCCTTAAGATTCACATTAGCTTCTTTTTTTGTTTTGCGCCATGCAATGACTGATACCATAAAGCTTCCCATAAACCCGCTTATGGCTCCATTAATGCCGTTGTTTAAGAGATTAGAAATTTCTGTTGTAGGAAAAGGCGCAACAAATTTAGCAATTATTACACACATTATAAAACCTATGAATAAACCTGGGATAGAAGAAAGAGCAGATTTTAACATACATAAACCTCCTAAATCATAAAAGTTTACTTCTGAACATCGCTATTTCTGTCCTAATCAATTTATTATTCTGTCTTTTTTTCCACTGCGATCTCTGCACCGCAATGTCGACAAACCTTACTGTTAGGTAAGTTTGTTTTCCCGCATTTCGGACAATCGACGGGCTTCTGTGCAGTGGGGGGTCTAAAACACATAGAGATAACCACCTCCTCAATGATTTAAGATATTTGGTACTATGGTGGGCAATGTGATTTCCATCTGCCTCAATCCGGCAGACCTATGGTCAGCGGAAAATGGAAATATTGGATGCCCGATTCGGTGTAATTTCTTTGGAGTCCACCAAATATATAGTGCAAAAAATATGCCAACATATTGAAGTGCTGTTACCAACATCCGAATTGTTTCTGAAGTTGTTATTTTTCGCGGCATTTTTTTAGGAAAGCTAATAGTGGAAGCCCATTTCTCCTTTTGCATATTTATCGAAAAGTGGACAAAAGTTTAAAAAATACACTCCTTGAAAAAGGTAGAGCGCTGCAGCATGTCTTTACAAGCGCTTAAAGTGTAGACTTAAGCGTTCTTGCAAGGAACTGTTTTCTAAGGAAATTCGTGGCACGGATAATGCACTTATATACGCGTGGAGTCCAAAATTAAATGAATAGAGCTGGAGAAGTTTCTTGGGGTCACGCCTCTGATCCAGGTGCTTGCTCACAGTCTCTATTCGCATAAAAAAATTTATCGGAGGGATAAGAATGGAATCAAAATGGCAGCAAACATTGGCTGACGGTACGGTGGTAACCAGGACTTGTGCATGGTCCCCCCCGGGTTGCCATTCCGTTGGCTGTGGTCTCAGATTGTATGTCAAAGACGGGAAACTCGTTAAGGTAGAAGGCGATCCCGAACATCCAATCACGAAAGGACGGTTGTGTGTTCGCTGTTTAGCTTTGAAAGAATACGTCTATCATCCGGATAGGATTGTTTATCCGATGAAACGTGACAGGAAAGACCGCGGCAAAAACAAATGGGTACGTACTACCTGGGATGAAGCGTATGATATCATCGCCAAGGAAACACACCGGATCCAGAAAGAATATGGCAACGAAGCAATCATGTTATTCGATGGCACCGGTCGAGAAGCTACAATTTACCATACAACCCTTTGTAATGCTGTTCTGCAGACTCCGAATAACTGTTATGCGCAGAGCGGCTGGTCCTGTTACGGACCGCGTATCGCCATTACTGCCTTTGTGCTGGGTTCCGGTGTGCCGGAAATGGACTATGCAGCCAATTTACCGGGGCGGTATGATGATCCTCAGTACGTATTGCCGAAATATGTTATGCTCTGGGGCAAGGATCCACTGCCTTCAAATCCCGATGGACTCTGGGGACACGCCCTCATTGAAATGATGAAGCGTGGAACGAAGGTTATCATGATCGATCCCAGGACGACATGGCTGGGTACGAGAGCAGCACATGTGCTTCGCCTGCGTCCCGGTACTGACGCGGCTCTGGCGTTGGCTCTCCTGAACGTTATCATCAACGAAGACCTTGTTGACCATGAGTTTATTGATAAATGGTGCCATGGCTTCGAAGAACTTAAAGAACGCGTCCAACAATATCCTCCGTCAAAGGTTGCGGAAATCACAGGAGTCCCTGCAGAACAAATCATTGAGGTCGCGCGCATTCTTGGTACGAAAAAACCCAACGCTATTAGCTGGGGCCTCGCCATTGACCAGAATCCTAATGGTGTTCAGGTGGGACAGGCGGTGCTGTCAATAGCGGCGATTACCGGTAATCTTGACATCCCGGGAGGGACCACCATTGGTTTTGCTGTCGGCGGACTTCAGGACGCCCAGGGTGCTAAAGATGTTACGGAAGTAAGCGCTGCAGACCTGCCGGCGGGTCTTTACGAAAAACGTATCGGGCTTAATGAATATCCTGCTTTGGCCGCGACAATCAATCATGCTCATCCTGACTTATGTTTGGATACGCTGGAAACCGGCAAACCCTATGCCATTAAGATGGGCTGGATCCAAGGCACCAATTTAATCTCGCCTACGAACACGGCTCAGCCCAACAGGTGGTATAAAAAATTGAAGGAACTGGAATTTGTCGCAGCGGCAGATACCTTCATGACACCGACTATCATGGCCATCGGTGATGTCTTCCTACCTGTCTCCACCTTTGCGGAGCATGACGGTGTAATCCGTACCCACTCCGGCATGAATACATTCTATACAGGATCAACCAACAAAGCGCTTACGGTCGGTGAAGCAAGATCCGACTTGGAGATCATTTATGGACTCGGTCGTGTCATGAATCCGGCAGCATTCCCAATGCCTTTCGAAGAGTTTTTTGAAATGCAGACCATGCATGGAGAGCCTTTTAGATACAAAGATCTTAAAGAGAAGGTCTTAATTCAGGCCCCACCTGTCTATAAGAAGCATGAAAAGGGTCTGCTCCGTCGTGACGGTCAACCAGGTTTTGAAACAACTTCAGGTAAGGTCGAACTTCGTTGCAGCATGTACGAAGCCTTTGGGGATGATCCGCTACCGTATTATCAAGAGCCTCGTTACGGTCCAAAGAGCGAGTATGCCAAAGATTATCCCCTGATTTTGACCACCGGAGCCAGGAAATATACTTCATTCCATTCGGAACACCGCCAGATTCCCTCGCTGCGTGAAATCACTCCCGATCCGTTGGTGGAAATCCATCCTAAAACCGCTGCCAAATACGGTATTAAAGCAGGCGACTGGGTTAAAGTTGAAAATATGTTCGGCTCCGCCAAGTTGAAAGCGAATGTGACTCCCATTGTCTCTCCTGACCAAGTGATGTGTGCTCATGGCTGGTGGTTCCCGGAAGAAGACGGGGAAGAGCCAAACTTGTTCGGTGTATGGAAATCCAATATCAACACCATGATTCCGCACAAAGAAATCGGGAAGCTTGGATTCGGTGCACCTTACAAGAGCATGATCTGCAAAATTTCTAAAGCACAAGACTAATTAAGGTAGGAGGTAAAGAGATGTCAAATTATGGTTTATTAATTGACTATCAATATTGCTCCGGCTGTAAAAGCTGCGAGATAGCATGCAGAAACGAAAAAGAGCTTCCAGTTGGCAAATGGGGAATCAAAGTACTGGAAATGGGACCATGGGAATTTGAGCCGGGAGTTTATGAATGGAACTATATTCCTATGCCGACTTCATACTGTGATCTTTGCGCGGACAGAGTTGCCCAGGGAAATGGAAACGTCCCCTCCTGCGTGCTTCATTGTCTGGCCAGCGCCATTGAATACGGCACAGTAGATGAACTGAGTGCTAAGATGAAAGAAAAAGGTAAAAAGGTATATTTAATTAAGCCTTAACAACGGTATATTTCCTGCTAAAAGTCGTCAAGCCGCACCCTGCTAAAAGGGTGTGGCTTCGGCTGTTTGAATATAGGCCTTTTTTTCAGGGAGGAGAGATAAACTTGTGTTATTTTTGCAGTCCTACATGTGAGCATTGCCGGCCGAAATATCTGATTTGTCCAAATTGCAGTACGAAAAATATTCTGGAACTTGATAGTTGTCTAAAATGTCGTTCTCCTTTAACAGGAGAAATGAAGGAGGCCCGATATGAAGAATGGAGAAAAAACAAGGCAAAAAACGATTCTCCTGAAACAAGTAAACTTTTGCATGATTTTTAAAAAATGGACAAAAGTTTAAAAAATGCACAACGTAGTAAAGTAAAAAGCGCAGTTTGTCTCAGTGATCCCCTTGGTACGGATCTTGAAATAGATCTCTTATGGAGTCTATAACAAATTGAATAGGACTGGAGATGTTCCTTGGGGTCATGCCTCTGATCCCGATACTGATTACGGTAACTATTCGCTCAACGATTAAGAAAAAGTATTGGAGGAATAAGAATGGATTCAACATGGCGGCAAACATTAGCCGACGGTACGGTGGTAACCAGAACTTGTGCATGGTCACCACCGGGATGCCATCCCGTTGGCTGTGGTCTCAAATTGTTTGTCAAAGACGGAAAACTCATCAAGGTAGAAGGTGATCCCGAACACCCGATCACGAAGGGTCGGTTATGTGTTCGTTGTTTAGCTTTAAAAGAATATGTCTATCATCCGGATAGGATTATCTATCCGATGAAACGTGCTAGAGAAGATCGCGGTAAGAACAAGTGGGAGCGCATCACCTGGGAAGAGGCTTTTGATACCATCGCTAAAGAAACACGCCGGGTCCAAAAAGAATACGGCAACGAAGCAATCATGGAATTCGACGGTACCGGCAGAGAAGGTACGGTTTATCATACAACCCTTTGTAATGCTGTATTGCAGACTCCGAATGATTGCTATGCACAGAGCGGTTGGTCCTGCTACGGCCCACGTATCGCCATCACCGCGTTTATGCTGGGTTCCGGCGTGCCGGAAATGGACTATGCCGGAGCTCTACCCGGCCGGTATGATAATCCTGAATACGTATTGCCGAAATATGTTTTACTCTGGGGCAAGGAACCGCTCAATTCCAACCCCGATGGACTTTGGGGCCACAGTCTCATTGAAATGATGAAACGCGGAACGAAGGTGATCATGGTCGATCCCAGAATGACATGGCTGGGTACGAGATCAGCGCATGTGCTCCGACTGCGTCCCGGTACCGATGCGGCTATGGCCTTGGCGATCCTGAACGTTATCATCAACGAAGACCTTGTTGACCACGATTTTGTTAATAAATGGTGCTTTGGCTTTGAAGATCTTAAGAAACGTGTCCAAGAGTATACGCCGTCAATGGCTTCGGAAATCACAGGGGTTCCCGCAGAACAGATCATCGAAGTCGCCCGTATTCTCGGTACGAAAAAACCCAACGCTATTAGCTGGGGATTATCCATTGACCAGAATCCCAATGGTGTTCAGGTTGGACAGGCGGTATTGTCTATAGCGGCGATTACCGGCAACCTCGACATTCCTGGCGGCACCTTATTGGGCTTTGCCGTCGGCGGACTTCAGGATGCTCAGGGAGCGAGAGACGTTTCGAAAGTAAATGCGGCTGACCTGCCGGCGCATCTCCACGAAAAACGTATTGGTTGTGAAGAATATCCTGCTGTGGCTGCGACGGCCAATCATGCACATCCCGACCTATCCTTGGAAACGCTGGAAACCGGCAAACCTTATCCCATTAAGATGGGCTGGATCCAAGCTACCAATATTATTACGCCTACTTGTTCGGCTCAGCCTAAGAGATGGCATAAAGTATTGAAGGAACTGGAGTTTGTCGTAGCAGCAGATGTCTTCATGACGCCGACCATTATGGCCTGCGGTGATATCTTCCTGCCTGTATCCACCTTTGCGGAGCATGAAGGCATTGTGCGTACGCACTTTGGCATGAACCCTGCTATTGAGGGTGCCACCATTCCAGCGATTAAAGTCGGTGAAGCAAAATCCGACCTGGAGATCATTTATGGACTCGGTCGTATCCTTAACCCTGAAGCATTTAATATGGATTGGCCGGCGTTTCTCAATTCACAAGTCATGCACGGACCGGGACACACTTATGAACAACTTCGCGAGAAGGTCGTAATTCAGTCCAGATTTGCCTATAGGAAATATGAAAAGGGTATACTGCGTCGTGACGGTCAGCCCGGCTTTGAAACGACTTCAGGTAAGGTTGAACTCTACTGCAGCATGTATGAAGCCTTTGGTGATGACCCACTGCCGTATTATCAAGAACCGCGTTATAGTCCTCTGAGTGAATATGCCAAAGATTATCCGCTGGTTTTGACCACCGGCGCCAGAAGAATTACGTCGTTCCACTCGGAACACCGCCAGATCCCCTCGCTGCGTGAAATCACTCCTGATCCGTGGGCGCAAATCCATCCTGAGACCGCTGCCAAATACGGCATCCAAAATGGCGACTGGGTCAACATTGAAAATATGTTTGGCTCTGCCAAGCTGAAGGCGGAAGTAACACCCATTGTCAGACGCGACTGCGTTTCAGCAGCCCATGGCTGGTGGTTCCCTGAAGAAAATGGGGAAGAGCCAAACCTGTACGGTGTATGGAAATCTAACGTCAACAGCCTGATCCCCCATAAAGAAATCGGTAAGCTTGGATACGGCGCACCCTATAAGAGTATGATCTGCAAAATTTCCAAAGCACAAGATTAATAAATTGTAAGGAGATAAAGCGATGTCAAATCATGGTTTACTGATTGATTATCAATATTGCTCCGGCTGTAAAAGCTGCGAGATAGCCTGTAAAAACGAAAAAGAGCTTCCCATAGGCAAATGGGGGATCAAGGTACTGGAAATGGGCCCCTGGGAATTTGAGCCGGGAACTTATGAATGGAACTATATTCCCACACCGACTTCATATTGTGATCTCTGCGCCGACAGAGTTGCCGAAGGAAATGTCCCCTCCTGTGTTCTTCATTGTCTGGCCAGCGCCATCGAATACGGAACAATAGATGAGCTGAGTGCCAAAATGAAAGAAAAAGGGGAAAAAGTGTATTTAATTAAGCCCTAACCAAATTTCTCATATAGCGTCAAGCCACACTCTGAAAACGGGCGTGGCTTTGACAGTTTTTATAAGTTGAATTGAGAAAAAAAACATGTATAATAAAATTGAATCAGCTTTATCTTAACTGTTTTCGACGGGTTATAAAGAAAAGTGAAATTCGTTTTTCCCAGAAGGGGAGGGTACCATGAGAGGAATAGGTCAGTATCATCGAATGACGAAGGAACGCTGGGAAGGGATCATCCGTTTTCGAAATGATTTGCTGGCAGGGAAGAAGGTAGACTGGCAGACTCCGTATTTGCCGCCCGAAATACTGTCGTCATGGAAGCGTTGTTTGGCGGAAAATTTGGACATGAATAGTTATGACCAAAGACACCCGATTATTGAGATGGATGACTCAGCAATGGACGACGCTTTAATCGGCAGTATTCCGATCTCTTCGTTGATGTCGATTTTTGAGGATATTCCATATTCCGATGACTTTCCCCCTGTCTTTTTCATGCTGGACATAAAGGGAAATGTGCTGTACCGCAATCTAAAACCCTCTGAGGCTGCACGGAGCGAACTTTTTAAAGCAGTCGCTCAAGAGAATATTATTGGAACCACCGCAAACAGTTTGGCCAAATTATATAAAAGGCCTTTTCAGCTTCAAGGGCCGGAGCACTTTTGCAATACGCTTGGGAATAGTGTAGGGACCTGTGTACCCATTTTTGACACCAAGGGTGAAATGGTTGCCGCGCTGACAACAGCCCAGCTGTTAAATGATACCCCATGGGATGATACGTTTCAAAATTTATGTTTTCAAACATTCCAATTGGTGACGTTGATCGCAGCTGCACTGGAAAGCCGTCTTCATTTTGAGGAAAAATGTTCCGAACTGGAAAAAGCCAATTCACGTTTGGAGACAACGATGTCCATCATCGATGAGAGTATTATCACTATCGATCGGCAGGGCAATATTATCGGAATCAACAATGAAGGGTGCCGTATTTTTTCTCGTATAGCTGATGATTTAAAGCCAACAAACATCTGCAAATATTTATTGGACAATTCACGGTTGATGGCGGCCGTTAATGCAGGACAATCTGCGGATTTCGAGGAGGCATTGTGCATTAATGGGGAAATACAGTCCTACTTGATTGCCTGCCGCCCGATTTTAAAAAAGGGTCAGAAGACACCCGAAGGAGCTGTCCTACAACTGAACCCAACCGAACGGATCAACAAACAATCTGCTGTCCGGGCGGGGAGTTCAGCCGTTTTTACTTTTGAGAATATTATGGGACAAAATTCATATTTTGAGCAGGTTAAAGCAGTGGGCAAAAAAGTAGCGGCTTCACCCGAAAATGTTTTATTGGTAGGGGAGAGCGGGACAGGCAAAGAGCTTTTCGCTCAGGCAATTCACAACAGCTATCGGCCTAATGGACCTTTCGTTGCCATCAATTGCGCAGCCATTCCGAGAGAATTGATCGAGAGTGAATTATTTGGTTATGAAGGCGGGAGTTTCACCGGAGCAAACCGTAAAGGCCGGCCGGGAAAAATCGAATTGGCCAATGACGGGACGCTGTTTTTGGATGAGATCGGGGATATGCCGTTGGAAGTTCAGCCCGTTCTTTTGCGTGTTCTGCAGAATAATGAAGTAACACGAATTGGCGGTTCCGTAGCGAAAAAGATTAATTTTCGCGTGATTGCCGCTACGAATAAAAATCCCTTGGAACTGATCGAGAAGAAAATGTTTCGGGAAGATCTGTATTATCGATTATCGGTATTTTATATTTATATACCGGCTTTGCGGGAGAGGAGAGATGATATTCCTCATTTATGCCGTTATTTTATCAAAAACTATTGCCGTAAAATGAGGAAGTCGGTACCTGAATTATCTATCAAGATGGAGAATTACCTGCAGAACTTGTATTGGCCCGGCAATATTCGTCAGTTGGAACACGCGATTATCTATGCGGTCAACATGGCAGATGGCAGTGCTATTTGCCCAGAGCATCTGCCGCCGGATGTAACCGGCAATTTTGGGAAGAATACACTTTTGGAAAAGCCCCATGAATTTAAATTTCTCAAAACAATGGAAAAGAAACAGATTGAGGATACGCTTATAAATAATCATAACAATGTCCGTTTGGCGGCAGAAAAGCTTGGCATCTGCAAATCGACGATGTACCGAAAACTTAAGGAATATAATATTGACTTCTGATGAAATAGTTTACTCTTGGATTTGAACAAAACAATTAAATAGGGAAAAGCGTCTTTGACATAAGTAAATAAACAATACGCACCGGCTATTCACGGTGCGTATTGTTGTTATGTCAGTGTTTATTGCTTTAATGTTTATCAAACCATATATTCACGGCATTGCATCCTGCAATAAAACATTTTTGTATATGATAAAATTTTTTGGTGAAACTAAATACAATCAATTTTGTTGGAAAGGCCTGGAACAGGTGTTCAATTATATTTTAAAGAAATTGCTTTTTTTGTTGCATAGTCAAAACTGCTATCCCGATGAAGAAGAAAATATTCAGAGACCTTCTCAGGCTAATCTCTCTGATAATCTAAAAAACAACCTCGATATTTTAAGGGGTATTTTAGGGACTAGCCCTGATATCACGATTCGTGAATTTGCTTTTGGCTTTCAGGGGCAAACTGACGGAGCGCTTATTTTTCTTAATGGCATGACGGATCTAAACAACATTAATGATAATATTATTAAACCATTAATGTACGATAGCCGGTTAGCGGGTAAAGACTCATTGGTATCTGATAGTATTGAGGTTGTTAGAAAGACTATGCTTTCAGTGGGATATGCAAAAAAGGTAACTTCTATAGATGAAATTGTTGAAGAGTGTTTATCAGGGAATACGGTTCTGCTGATAAATGGTTCTTCGGGGGCTTTGGTTATGAGCGGTGGAGACGGAGAAAACCGAGGTGTGGAAGAGCCGCAAACGGATTCAGTTGTTCGGGGACCACGTGAAGGTTTTAACGAAAGAATATTAACCAATATAACTTTACTAAGACGTAAAATAAAGAATCCTAATTTTACTGTGAAAACAATAAAAATAGGGAAACAAACCAAAACGACTGTATGTATCGTCTATTTGAAGGGAATTGCGAATCCTAAACTTATCGCTGAAGTCCAACGACGGATAAGTAGAATCAAGACTGATGCCATTCTGGAATCAGGGTATATTGAACAATATATTGAAGATGCTCCTTTTTCAATTTTTGCTACAGTTGCCAACAGTGAAAAACCGGATATTATTGCGGCAAAAATACTAGAGGGACGGGCCGCGATCATGGTTGACGGAACACCTTTTGTGCTAACCGTACCCATGGTTTTCATTGAAAGCTTTCAAAGCTCGGAAGATTACTATGCCCGGCCCTATTTTGTCAGCGTGATTAGAGTAATCAGGTTTATTGCTTATACAATCAGCATCCTTGCTCCAGCAACTTATGTAGCGATCTCAACCTTTCATCAGGAATTACTTCCTACTCCTTTATTGATCACAATGGCGGCAGCCGAGGAAGGGGTTCCTTTTCCAGCAATAATGGAAGCTTTTATTATGGGTATAATATTCGAAATCCTCAGGGAGGCCGGAATCCGGTTGCCGCGTCCTGTCGGTCAAGCAATAAGTATTGTTGGCGCTTTGGTAATCGGGGAATCTGCAGTTTCAGCCGGACTTATCGGGTCACCTATGGTTATTGTGGTAGCTTTAACAGCTGTAGCCAGTTTTGCGGTTCCCGGACAGACAGACTCGGGAGGTATTCTGCGTTTGATTTTTGTTATTCTTGCAGGGACCTCAGGTGGGTATGGAATTATGATCGGGTTATTGGGGATGCTTGTTCATTTTGCATCTTTAAGGTCTTTTGGGATCCCATACTTATCGCCGCTGGCGCCGCTTAGTCTCACTGATATGAAAGATACTTTTATCAGAGCGCCTATTTGGGCGATGGTCACTCGTCCTCGAGCTATCGGGTGGCATGATCCTGAACGGCAGGATTTCAGGTTGAGGCCTGAACCTCCATCTAAAGAGACAAATAAACCAAAATAATAGAAAAATTTAAGGTGGATAATGAGAAGTATTCAAATAATCTTAAAATTAATACCTGCTTTGTGCCTGGTCTTTGTTTTAAGCGGTTGTTGGAGCCAGCATGAGTTAAATACCTTGGCTATTGTTTCGGGCGTAGGCCTGGATAAGGCCAAGGAACCCGATATAGAAATGACAGTTCAAATTATCAAACCGGGGGAAATTAAATCAGGTAAAAAAGAAGAAAACGGCGGCAGTAGCCCGAAAGGCTACCTGAACCTAACGAACACTGGAGACAGCGAATCTGATATCGCACGCGGTTTTTCTCATGAAATGAATAAACTACTTTTCTTTCCACACAATCAGATTTTAGTATTTAGCCGTGACCTGGCAGAAGAAGGGCTGCAAAACCATATTGATTTTTTCGTTCGCGATCATGAGACTCGGCTTAATACTTGGGTTTTAATCTCTAAAGAGCGAGCCAGTGAAGTTTTAAATGTAGCACCGGAATTGGGAAAAGTTCCAGCGATGGAGATTGGCCACCTGGTTGAGTCCCAAAATAAAACATCCCAATCAAGTATTGTGAATTTAGAGCAATTTATAACCCGGTTAATGAGCAAGACGACAGCCCCTATAGCTCCTTTTATAGAAATTACAGGTGGAGAAAAACAGAAAAAAATTATGGTATCGGGTACAGCGATTTTTAAAAAGGACAAATTAGTTGGCCAGCTCGACAAGGACGAAACCCGTGGTCTTTTATGGGTTATTAATGAAGTAAAAAGCGGCATTATTGAGGTAAAGAGTCCTAACGGTGATGGTAAAGCCAGTCTGGAAATAACTCGCTCCAACACCAAAATAATCCCCGAAATTATTGATGGCAAGATTCACTTTAAAATAGAAATTAAAGAAGAAGGTAGCTTAGGCAGCCAGTCCAGCCATGAGGATTTAGCATTGCCACTTGCTTTCGAATCTCTGGAAAAAGAGCAATCTGCAGTAATTGAAAATGAAATAATGGCTGCCTTAGAAAAAGCCAAAAAACTCAATACAGATATTTTTGGCTTTGGGGATATTTTCAATAAAAAATATCCCAAAGAGTGGAAAGAGTTGGAAGGTAACTGGGATGAAGTGTTTCCCGATATTGATGTTGAATTTGCTATCGAAGCCAAATTGCGCTTCACTGGCAGAATTACAAGTCCGGTTGTATTAAAACAGGAGTAGGTAATTTATGAAAATTGAAAAAGGAGAAATTGCAAGCTCGCAACTGATGTTTCTCGTAGCAGCAACTGTCCAGTGTTCAGCCTTGATGGTAGCTTTTATGACAAGATTCGCCAAACATGATACATCGCTCATCGCTTTAATCAGTCTGGCAATCAGTATATTAATTGCTCTGGTTTATATAATCCTTGTCCAAAAGTTTCCCGGCAATAATTTGATCCAGATTAACGATATCATTTACGGCACTTATTTGGGCAAGTTGGTTTCAGCACAATATCTCTTATTTTTTATATTACTAATACCTGCCAACTTTCAATATCTTGGAGAGTTTGTGTTGACTTACATCATGCCGGAAACACCGACGAGCTTTATCATAATTATGTTTGCAATTGTTTGTGCCTGGGCGGTCCGTGAAGGGCTAGAGGTTATAGCCAGGATTGGGATTATTCTGGCAGTAACTGCCGTAATCATATTTTTAGTAACATTTGTATTACTACTAAAAGATATGGATTTTACCAACTTTTTACCGGTTTTGGTACTTCCGCTCAAGGATATCATTTATAGCATTGGAATTTTGGTGACGATGCCCTTTGGCGAGATTTTGGTTTTTCTCATGATTATCCCTTATGTAAATGTGCTAAAACAGGCAAAAAGTTCCGTCCTGTTGGGGTTAATAATCGGAGGGGCAACCCTGCTAATCATTAGTATACAATTTACAACGGTATTGGGGGACACCTCAGCGATTATGGTCTCTCCTTATTTTGAAGCGGTGAGGATGATCAACATAGCGGGCATAATAACCCGGATGGAAATACTTGTTGCGATTGGGCTCATGATCACAATGTTTGTAAAGGTTATCGTTCAATATTATGCAGTTGTATTGGGAACTGCCCAGTTATTTAATTTCCGTTCTTATTTGCCGCTTGTGTTTCCCATCGGGGCTATCAGTATAAGTTTAGCGTTTCTATCATTTGCTTCCCCGGTAGGAACTTATATTAAAATGGGTTGGCCTATTTTTTGTGTATATTTCGAAATTTTGATTCCTTTGATATCCTTGCTGGTAGCCCAAATTAGAAAATTGCCCAAATAATTAGGAGGGAAATATGAAAATATTTTTATTGATTGTTGTTTTTATTGCGGGAGTGTTGATCGATGTTCCGGGGCTTATCAGAAAAAAATATTGGCGTGAGCTTGTCGTGTGTTCGTTTATCCTATTATTCGCTTTTATAATAAGTTTACTGCAAATATTAGGGGTGAAGTTGCCTAGTCCATTTGTAAGCATAAATAATTTCTTGAGAGATATGGTACCTTTTAAAAATTTTTTACAATAAATTATTTCCTAGAAACCTGAAAGTCATTTGATAAAGCTACAACATAAAGATTATAACGTGCAATCCATCATATATGTAAAGAAAGAGGAAATCAATAAGGATTGTCCATTTCTCTAAAACAGCGTATAATCAAATCAATAATTGAACGCTGATTTCAAACAATAACAAAACGGGGTGATTTTATTCTTAATGGCAGAGTAGATACACGTCAAAGAATCCTTGAAACAGCTTCCCAGCTTTTTCAGAAAAAAGGATATCATGCGACGGGGCTGAACGAAATTATTAAAGAAAGTGGTGCACCGAAAGGTTCTCTTTATTATCATTTTCCAAATGGCAAAGAAGAACTGGCGTTAGAATCCATAAAGTTAGTGGGGTCTGTCATTCGAAATAATGTAGAGGGAAGTTTATCAAGTGTTGCTGATCTTAATCAGGCCTTTAAACTAATGATTGAAGAACTAGCAACATATATTATTCACGAAGAAAGTTATTTATCTGTAACTTTACTGTCCTTAGAAGTGTCATCAATAAGTGAAATGTTGAGAAAAGCCTGCGAACAAGAGTATAACTCTTGGATAAATGTTTTTACTAAAAAATTGATTCAAGGAGGATTTACTGCGGAAAAAGCTCAAAAGCTAGCGGTTCTGATTCAATCCATGATTGATGGGGCTGTTACCCTGTCTGTCACAAAAAAAGATACAGCACCACTTCAAATTGCAGCAGACAGTATTTCTTTATTGTTAATATCTTAAAAGAGTTTTTTATATTAATTAATAATAGACCGGTCTATATAAAGTCATATATAATTAATTTATTTAAATAAAATTGAGAAATGGAGTGGATATTGTATGAGATTTCAAAACCTTCGTATTCATAATAAATTGATTTGTGGTTTCATGATTGTCATTTTGTTCATCGCAGGGCTAGGTGGTTTTACTTGGTACAAGCTGAATGCTATTCAACATGAAGTGACGAATATAAGAACAAACTCTCTCCTGAGTATCGAAATCGTAAATGGTCTTGCAAGGGGGACTAGCGATGTCAATCGTTTAATCGCCAATTATATTATAAATCCGGATGAGAATATCTTAAAACAACTAGATGAGAAGAAAGCAATAGCAGACCAAAAGTATCCGGAGTATGAAAAGTTAATTACAACCCCAGAAGAAAGGAAGATTTACCAGGAACACATTGACTATTGGAGCCAATATGTTGCGCATATACCAAAACTTCTAGCTTATGGGCAAGCCAAAGATTACCAAGGCTTAGCTGCCGAACTTCAATCAGCTTCTACAACATGGGACAAGTCCAACGGAAAACTATTAGAGATAGTTCAGCTAAAAGAAAAAAATATCGAAGAGGCAATTAATCAAGTTATTGCCAGTGAAAAAATGATCATCTATTCGGTACTCGCCTGTTCTCTTATACTGATCATTTTAGCGCTTATTTTGGCTTTCTTTGTTGCCCGGTCAATTACAAAACCTCTGGCCCGTTTGCAGGAAGAATTGGAGAATTTGGTCAAAAACGGTGGTGACCTGACCAAAAGAATAGAAATTCAGAACAAAGATGAAACAGGAGAACTAGCGGATATTGTAAACAATTTTTTGGCTTTTCTTCGCAATACAATCAGTTTGGTTGCACAAAGTTCAAAACAAGTTGCAGCTTTTTCCCAACAGTTGAATCAAAATTCAGAACAATCGGCACAGGCTGCAAATTCAGTCGCAATTTCAATAACAAATGTTGCCCAAAGGGTTGAAGAACAGCTTAAATCCACAATCGAATTATCAGTGCTGATGCAGGAAATGGATAAGGCGCAGCATTTAATTGAATCAAACATTGGTGAAGTTGCTAATCAGTCTTCTCAAGCTAAAGAGAGGGCTAAAGAAGGTGCTGGCGCGGTCGAAAAAGCAGTAAGCCAGATGAATAATATTGATCAAACCGTATCTTATTCTGCAGAGGCCGTAGCGAAATTAGGGGAACGCTCGAAGGTAATAGGACAGTTTGTCGATACCATTACAGGTCTGGCCGGACAGACAAATCTGCTGGCGTTAAATGCAGCTATCGAAGCTGCACGTGCCGGAGAACAAGGGAAAGGTTTTGCTGTAGTAGCCGATGAGGTGAGGAAACTGGCGGAACAGTCACAAAAAGCTGCTGAGCAAATTGCCGGGATTATCGCAGACATTCAGACGGATACAGATTCTGTGGTATGTTCCATTAATAACGGCAACAAGGAAGTCAAGCTGGGGATGGAAACGGTCGATGATGCCGGAAAAGCCTTCAGTGAAATTGTTGAAATGGTCAATATCGTTTCGAATCAAGTGGATGGAATTACTGAGGTTGTAAAGCAGACGATTAGCGGGAGTCGAAAAATAGCCGATGTATTCATCAGAATTGAATCTGAAAGCAAAATGTCCGTTGACGAGGCACAAACCGTATCGGCTGCAACAGAAGAACAATCCGCATCGGTTCAGGAAGTTGCATCTTCAAGCCAGGAGCTTTCGGTGCTGGCCAGCAAATTGGAAGAAGCTGTGGTTAAGTTCAGGGTTTAGGCCAAACATAGAGTTTTTATTTAATTAAGGTTAATATTTTATGGAAAGGGGCTGTAAACCTTATAAAGTTTCGTTACGCCCTTTATAATAAATTTTTAAATAAATATTCTATTTGACATATTATATAGACCGGTCTATTATACAATTAGTGATTTATTATGGGGGTTGCGACGTGCAGCTTTACAATCCCCAATATCATCAGAAGTTGCTTTGCTGCTACAGATGGTGACTCACAAATGGGTTCCGGTAGAAGGTAGATGTTTAACAATTTAATTGAAAGGAGGCAATTCATGAATACTGATAGCGAAAGTATTTTATTTGCGGATGAATGTATTTGTGCTGCACAAGCACGAGCTTATCTCTGTCATTTGATGAATATTCACTTCATGGGATTGCCGGATCTCACATTTGTAGAGCAAATTCGGAGCGAGGATTTCATCTCCATACTGGAAGAACTGTCCAACGAAAATGTTTTGTGTCCGAATCTGGACGTAGGAGCTTCTTTAATGCTGGGGTATATTCAATCAACCGCTAAAATGGAAGCACCTGAACTCTCTGAAACCTTAGGAGTCGATAGGACCAGACTATACAGGGGAATTAAACCAGGCTATGGACCTCCGCCGCCGTGCGAGGCCGTATGGATTACCTGTGTTCGTGACGCAACAGTGGTATTGCAGGAATTGTCGGGAATCTATCGGCTGTCTGGAATGAAAGTTTCAGATGAAGCAAAGGAGAGGCCGGATTATATTGGGGTTGAGCTGGAATACCTGCGTCAACTTGCCGTACAGGAGATAGAAGCTTGGAAATCCAGTAATGAAGAGAAAGCCAAAGAGTTGCTTGAAAAGCAATACAACTTTCTGACAGAGCATCTGTGTTTATGGATACCTAATTTCATTGAAAAAGCGCTATCCATGGCAGATACTGATTTTTATAAGGGACATCTATCTATGCTACACAGCTTCTTAGCCCATGAACAAAAGAGAATCGACATCATTATTAAAAATTAGGCATTTTATTTATTTTTTCACTAAGATGGAGGTGACTTATTTTGCTTAAAAATGTTGAGAAATCCAAGATAACACGCAGGGGTTTCTTAAAAGGAACAGGTGGAGCGGTTGCGTTTTTAGCATTATCAGGCAACTTGTTCCCGATTTCAAAGCAGATCTTTGCCCAAACGGATGGAACAGCCGTGTCCGAAACCGTAGTAAAACCTGGTCTCTGCCACTCATGTCATCTTGCGAAATGCAGTCTGCTTTACACAGTCAAGGATGGGGTACTTGTTCATGTTGAAGGAAACCCGGAGGGGCCCTGGAATAAGGGAAAATGCTGCGTAAGAGGGCAGTCAAGTCCGGCTTTTGTGTATAATCCATATCGGGTAAAATCACCGATGAAGAGGACCAACCCTAAAAAAGGATTGGATGTCGATCCGGGATGGGTGGAAATCAGCTGGGACGAAGCTATCAACACAATGGTAGAAAAGCTTTCGGCTATTCGCAAAAGTGATCCGCGCAAGTTGTGGTGGATGCAGGGTTTCCCGGCTTTCCCCAATCAAATAACCGGAATGAGAGCCATTTTCCCGACGGTTTTCGGCACCCCGAACCAAGGGATGATTACCGGGGCCATGTGTTCGGTACACTTGACCAACGGGCTGGTTCAAGGCGGTTTTGCCCAGTATCCTGATTGGGACTATGCCAAATATATTCTCTCGGTAGGGAATACGACAGCACCAAACATCGGGCCTGGAGACGGAGCTGCAAATTATATTGTTGATAAAGTGAAAAGTGGCACACGGTTAGTCGTTGTCGATCCGCGCTGTTCACCCGAGGCCAAGCTTGGGGAATGGGTTCCGATTAGACCGGCATCGGATTTTCCGTTTATGCTTTCATTGGCCCATGTCATCCTGCATGAACTGAACACATTTGATGTTTGGTTTGTAAAGAACCGTACAACCGGACCGTACCTGATCAGTCCTGAAGGGGATTACCTGAAGAATGCCGCCAACAAGCCGCTCGTCTGGGATTCCGTGGCCAAAGCCGCGAAGGCTTTTGATGATCCGAGCATTGGAGATTATGCGCTTGAAGGTTCCTATGAAGTCAATGGTGTTAAGGTACAGCCTGCTTTTGAACTTCTGAAACAGGGAATGGTTAAATACACGCCGGAATGGGCTGAGGAACTGACGACGATTCCGGCCGCTAAGATTCGTGAAATTGCGAAGGACCTTATCGAGAATGCCCAGATCGGCAGTACCGTTAACATCAACGGGGTTACCTTGCCGCTTCGCCCGGCTGTAATTTGCGTCAGCCGCGGATTGACCAGTCATCGTGACGGTCACCATGCATTCTGGATGTCCATGGTCGTTAACCAGTTGATCGGTGCTGTAGCCGTGCCGGGAGGAAATATTGTGGCCCCTGATCCGAAGGCGCTTACGCCGGGTGAAGACGGTGTCGTCATTCCGGAGAATTTCCATTGCAAATTCACACCTTGGCAATGGCCGCCGCAAGCACTGGAGGCCAGAGAGTTCCAGCCGTATTGTTTTGACATCACCTACCGCATGATCGATTTGATTCTCGACCCGAAACCCTATTATGCTAACTATACCCCGGAAATGTTCATTAGTTTCGCCGCAAACCTTTATACGAAGGGCGGAAATCCGGAACGGATCGGGGAAGCCTTAGCCAAGATACCGTTTGTTGTATCGATTGCTCACCATGTTGATGAACACACAGCCTTCGCCGATCTGGTCATGCCGGAAGCATCTTATCTGGAGATGCCGACAGCTTTCTACTTCCAAATGTACAGACCGGGATCAGCAAGATTAGGCAACATCCATATCGGGCACAGAGAGATCATTAAACCTGTCAATAATGTGCGGATTATGGACGAAGTGTTCACCGATATCGCGGAACGGATGGGAATGCTCTATGGGCCGGGACCGGACAAACTGAATTTTATGACCAACATTATTTTGGGCATTCCGCCCCAATTCTGGCTTGATCTGGGCAAGAAACACAAGGCGGCGGATGTTGTCGAGCGTTACTTGAAAGGGCAATACGGTCCGCAAATCACGCTTGATGCTTTGGCCGCAAAAGGTTTTGTCTATGATGAGATGAAACCGCAGGATGTCTACAACTACACCGCTTTTCCTGGCAAAACGACACGTCACCCGCTTTACAATGTTTATTACAAGAGAGCGGGAGAACAGTTGCTGGCCGGCATGGAAAAAGCAGGAGTTAAACATCCGGGCTTCAGTGACGAAGAGATTAAGTTTTACTATACGGGTGTGCCGGCTTGGAAGCCGACGCCAACGCAAAGTGCGCCGGCAGAATATGATCTTTACGGCGTCGTTTGGAAAATTCCCCAATTCCTGTTTGATATCAGCGGCGTTGGGACCAACCCCTGGCTTGTCGAAACAGCAGAACAAAACCCCGATTTCGGCAAAATTCTGCTGAATACGGCAACTGCGGACAAAAAAGGATTAAAAGACGGGGATATGGTCTATGTCGAAAGTCAATTCGGTGGGAAAATCGGGCCTTATCCCGTTAAAACCACTGAGTTGCTGCATCCCGATTGCATGGGCGTTGCATCAGGTATAGGGCGTTTAGTCTCGACAATGAATCCGTTGTCAAAGAAAAATATTCCGTATAACCGCTTGCTTGCCTCAACATGGGAGAGCATTGAGGTTATAACCGGGGGTATTGAAAACAGCCCTAGAATGAAAATAACGAAGGCATAGGAGGATGATTACCCATGAGATATGGTATGATAATTGACCTAACTCGGTGTATCGGCTGCGATGCCTGCACTGTTGCCTGCAAACAGACAAATGGAACCGGACCTGGCGAATTCTGGTGCAGGGTGTATAAGACTCAGGAGGGGAAATACCCGGATGCCCGGCCGGTTTATTCTCCTGTACTTTGCAACCATTGTGATAATCCGCCCTGTAAAAAAGTATGTCCGGTAGGAGCAACACAAAAACAGGCAGATGGTATCGTTGCGGTTGATGCGGACAAATGCATCGGCTGCAGGTACTGCATTGCGGCTTGCCCGTATGATGTCAGGCATTTTGTTACGTCAACTTCTAAAGGATATTATCCGGAAAAAGGGCTTTCGACTTTTGAAAAGGCCATGTACCCGCTTCATCAGGAGGGCACTGTCGAAAAATGTGAGTTTTGTCAAGGCAGATTGGCCGAGGGCAAGCAACCGGCCTGTGTCCAGGCTTGTACGGCTGTTGCCAGAATATTTGGGGATCTTGATGATCCGAATAGCGAAGCTGCAAAATTGGTGAGTTCCGGAAAAGCGTATACACTTTTGCCTGAAGCCGGTACAAATCCAAGAGTGTACTATATCAAAGGATAGAAGGGGTGGTGAAAAAATATGGATACACTGAATGAAGTGACAACAATAGAAAAATTTAGAAATTCTCCGGGCAATAAAAAAATAATTGGTTTTGGTGTTTTGGCTTTAATTGGCATAGCCGCCTGGATCATTCAGCTTACTGTAGGATTAGATGTCTTAGCAGCAGGGAAGAGCATGGCATGGGGCGTTTACATTGCATCCTTCTTTCTGCTGGCCGGCACCGGAGGCGGATTGCTGATTCTCTCAGCTTTGGGAGATTTCGGAATACTTTCTGCCGTTAAAATGCAGCGCCGTTCGTTGCTGATCGCTGCGATTGCTTGTTTCATCGCTGCCGGTTTTACGATTCTGATGGATATTGGCAGGCCGGAGCGTGTCCTCAACATGCTTTTTTCTCCCAATTTCTCGTCTATGTTTATATGGGATTTTTACTCTCTGGGTCTGTCTTTGATTCTAGGCATTGTTTGCCTCTTTAGCAAACCAAGCAAAATTCTCGCTAGTTTAACAACGTTGGTCGCCTTGGCTTTGTTAATTGTTGAAGGATTAATTTTGACTGTCAGTACCGGAAACCCCATGTGGACCAGTGTTTTGACGCCTTTGTTGTTTGTGGTCGAGGCGTTTGTAACGGCGACAGCGGTTGCTTTGGTTATAAGAGATACAAAGGAAAGCGATGGCCGTTTGGAGAAAACATTAGCTGTTTTATTACTGGCAACCTTGGCAGTCAGCCTTGTCGAAATTGCTGCTGTAAGCCTTCTCGGAATGCATGCAGAAGCCAAAACGAGTTTTCAGCTTCTCCTGAGCGGAAACTTAGCGCCGTTTTTCTGGGGACAGATCCTTCTGGGCATCCTATTGCCTTTCGTTTTGCTGGTAAAATACAAGAGCGGCAATAACGTGAAAGCGGCCTCAATCTTGGCTTTTGCGGGGATATTTGTAGCCAAGATGAATTTGCTGGTGGCGGGGCAAGCATTGCCGTTTGAAAATTTCCAGGTCACCTACGTACCGTCGTTGGTGGAGTGGGGAGGATTTATTGGAGGGTTAGGAATTGCGGCTTTCTTGTATATTCTAGGTATACTTGTTCTACCGGTAAAAAAGGGTTTATAGAGGAGAGTATTATGTAAGAAGAGGCCTTCGTTACTATAATAGCAACGAAGGCCTCTTTTATTGATTGATCCCATATCTCATACTACCTTTTCGGAATATTATCTAAAAAGACTATAAATTTTCCATCTATCTTATCCAATAACCCCTCACTTATTAGATTTTTCAGAATCTGTGTAACTCTTACCCTCGTCGAGCCGACAATGTCGGCAATAAACTGGTGGGTAAGGGGTTTTCCAATTAAATAGCCATTTCCTGTTTTCATACCATATTTTTTGGCTAAATTCACCAAGAGAAAATATACCCTGTCTTCGACTTCTTCAAAGGTCTGACCAGCCAGGTAAAAAGACAATCCTTGCAGCTTCAAAATTAAGGATCGCAGCATACAGTCCAAAATACTGGGATCCTCATATCCGGCTTTTGCAAGCACATCATGTTCGAATATGGCAATTTCAACGGGTGTAAGACAGGTTATAGTCAAAGCATAGTAAATGCCATCTACGAGTACGTCATCTATAAATGCCCTTGCTTCTCGAATAGCAATCGTTCTCTTGCGTCCGCCGGCACTTGTTATACTAATTTCTACAGTTCCGGATAAAAGTAGGGAAAGTTTATTATCGAGCCCTTCCCCGTAGATAATATCTCCTTTGGCATATTTTGCGGCTTTTGATAACGTTAATAATTTTTGCACCATTTCATCGGCGATCATGTTTCCAGTCCAAGGAGACCATTCTTCCCACTGTCCCATATTGATAACCACCTATTGTTTAACAAAATCGTAAATGAACGATATTAGTTTCGGTTAGTATAAATTTGACACACCTCAATTATACCTTATGTCATTAATATTATGCATACGTATTCAGATATAAATAACGCATGTCGTTTAGGAATACTGAATGACATGCGTTATTATTGTTTACAGTATAGTATTCTTCAGAACATTGCCTGTGATAAGTAACGAATGAATGTCAGGAAGACAATGAGCGTTGTTCAGATTTATTAAGGGAGTTCTCTCTGAGCTTGAGAACCAGAATTAAGGGAATTAAAACCAACAGCAGGACACTTACGACACTAAATGCAACGGAGAAAACACCGTGACTGGCATCAAGGACTGTTCCGAATAAAATGGCACCGAATGAGCCGCCGACGTCAAACGAAATGATCAATAAACCCATTCCGATGCTGAGGTTTTTCTCGCTGACCATTTCAGGCATAGCGGAATAACAAACGGGAGCAACGACTGTGAATCCTAAACCAAGTAGTACGGCCCAAATGAAGAACGTATTCATGAAGTGGAATCCAATCGCACAATAGGAAGCTGCCATAAGAACAGCACCAAAAATCAGGATCGGACGCTTGTAATTTTTCAGACCTTTATCCAAGGCGGCTCCGAAGAACGGGGAAAGTACAAGCGGGATAATCATAATCAGGCTTGCAAACAAACCGATCTGTGCCGGCGGGGTGCCGTTCATACCGAAATATGTCGGACCAAAGTTTACATAAGCGGAGACCGACAAAGTAAAGACTGCGTAGATGACGGCAAGGAGCCACATGTTGATGCTTTTGGGTGTGTCTTTAAGGCTGTGCGATGCTGCCGAAACTTCAGCATTTGCTTTCGGAAGACGCAGGAAAAGAAGACAAAGTAAGAAGACGGCGATTTCCAGACATGCGATCATAAACATCGTATTGCGCCATCCCACTGCAGCTCCGACGCGACCGAAAACGTTTAAACCAAAAATCATTCCGAGTGGTTGAGCTGCCGTAAACAGGGCCATGGCCATGCCCATATTTTTTTCATCGAAGTAACCTGTAACAAAGAGGGGCGTGACAATAATTAATGTCGTGCTACCTAAACCGGCAATAATCCGGCCAATAACGATTGTCCAGAAATCAGTGGCAGTTCCGGTAAGTGCAACCCCGGCGCCAATTAACAAAAGTGCAATTAATACAAGTGTTTTGCGGTTAACCTTATTTGCCAGCAAGGAAATAAAATACGCAAATACAATTCCGCAAAGCGTAGCAGCAGACATCGCAAATCCGACTTGGGTATTGTTCATCGGGATATCTTTCAAAATTAATCCAACGTTGGGAGCAATACTAATTTGGGAAGAGTTGAAAGCAATCATCGTTAAGCACATGAGCAACAGTACAACCCATTTGTAAGATCTGTTTGGCTCAGACATCAGAATACCTCCTATTTTTTATTTTTAAAAATGAAACAACGAAATTAGTTTCACCTCCTTTTTCATTTTCGATTATAAGATGGGAGGACAAAATGAGATTGTATTATGTGATACCATTTGAGAAATGTTTTGTATCTAATAATACAATTTTTTTTCTGTGCAACGTAACGATTTATTTTTGATAGGAGACAACACAAAAGGATGTATCAAGTAATACAAAAAAAAATCAAGGTGTTATCTTATAATCTTAGCTGAAAAGGATTAATTATTATTTTATTAGGAGGGTAAAAAGTGTCATTTAGAAAAGTATCGACAAACAAACAGATACAGTTCTCAACTACGTTATTGGGTCTCGAAAAACTTTTAAATTTTTCTGCAAAGAGATATCCCAGTTTCGCAGCACACCTCAAAAAGAAAGACTTTACTTTGCAAATTAAAATTAGGGATGATTCACAGGGAAGGTTTTTTACCTTCAAAAATGGACGCGTGTCGTCAAAAAATGGGGTTAATCCCGGCGCCGATGTTGTCATGGCTTTTGAGGATGCGGCGCTGGCGTGCCATCTCATGAAATTTAACAGGAGCCAACTGGATTTTATCTCTGCCGGAAAGGACTTTTCCTTAACGGTTAACGGTCCGGACGAATTGTGTGTGTATGTCGCAAATATGCTGACCGCAATCACGAATATGTCGACGATCTTCGGCGGCAATTACGGAACGGACATGGGGAATGGGGTCAAAAGGTATACCACAGGGTCAAACGGCGGCCCGATGTTTGTTTATGTCAAGGATGGGAAAATTTTAAGAACGACGCCGATCGACCTTGATAGCGAGGATCCGGAACCGTTTACAATTAACGCCAGGGGACGGAAATTTACGCCGCCAAAAAGAGTTACCTGTACGTCTCACGGGCTGACGTGGAAATCCATGGTTTATTCGCCGGACCGTATTCTCTATCCAATGAAGCGGGTGGATTTTGATCCCAAGGGCAACAGAAATACACAAAACCGCGGGATATCGGGGTATGAGAGAATTAGCTGGGACGAAGCCCTGGATATCGTAAGCAGTGAAATTGCGCGGGTTAAAAAGACGTATGGCCCGGGATCACTTTTTTTTGCAGGGAGCTCCCACCACACCTGGGGTAATATCGGTTACCACTTAAGCGCTTCGGACCGGTTTATCAACACGCTTGGTTTTTCACGCATCTGTATGAATCCGGACAGCTGGGAGGGTTTTTATTGGGGCGGAATGCACCACTGGGGAAACACGGCCAAACTCGGTTCGCCGGATCAGTATTCCACGGTTGAAGACCAGCTTAAAAACTCCGAAATGCTTGTCATGTGGTCCAGTGACCCGGAGTCAACCTCAGGGGCCTATGGAACCTATGAAGGCGCTATCCGTCGTGAATGGCTGAAGAGCCTGGGCATTAAGATTGTCCATATTGATCCTTTCTATAACCATACGGCTGCCTGGATGGGCGGAAAATGGTTCTCGCCGAGACCGGGAACAGATACCGCAATGGCGCTGGCAATCGCTTACGTCTGGCTGACGCAGGATCTTTATGATAAATTCTTTGTTGAAAACCGCACCAAAGGTTTTGAACTTTGGCGCGATTATATCCTTGGTAAGGAAGATGGCATACCGAAGACCCCGGAATGGCAGGAAAAAGAAACCGGTATTCCAGCAAAGGATGTCCGGGCTTTGGCCGAGGAATGGGGGACCAAAAAAACCTATATGTCCCCTGGCGGCATGGCCGGTGTAGGCAGCGCCTGCCGCGGATCAAACGGGGGAGAATGGGCCAGATCAATGCTTTGTCTGATGGCGTTGCAAGGTTTTGGCAAACCCGGCGTAAACTTTGGCGCTATGCAGTTCGGAACACCGCTGAACCATCGCTTCTTCTTCCCGGGTTATGCGGAAGGCGGTTTCTCCGGTGACTATAACTTCACCGGTTCGCCCGTTAACCTGTACCAGCGTATGCCGTCGACGCCAAGCGTCAGCTCGGTTACGCAGTTTGTTCCCCGCTTAAGAATACCGGAAGCTTTTCTTGAAGGACATGCAATGGGTTATCCGATGAACCCTTACTCACTTGAGGGACAGTTCTTCCCTGCGCCTTATCCGTCTCCCGGCCATTCGCAGGTTAAGCTCTACTATAAATACGGCGGCGCTTACATGAGCACCCAACCGGAGTCCAACCGGTACGCGCTGGCTTACCAGACCGACAACATTGAGTTTGTCGTTAATCAGTCAATTTGGAATGAAGGCGAAGTAAGGTTTGCCGATATCATTCTGCCGGTCTGCACGAACTTTGAGCGCTGGGACATTGGCGAATTTGCCCACAGCGGCGGTATCATCGACAAAACATTCCTGCAGTGTAATCACCGGACGTTCTTTATTCAGCATAAATGTATTGAACCACTGGGCGAATCAAGATCGGATTTCCAGATCTATACAGATATCTGCTGCAGACTCGGAGTTGGTGTCCCGTACAGTGAAGGCAATACAGAGTTTGACTGGGTCAAGAGGATGTTTGACGCGACCGATTTGCCCAAGGTGATCTCTTGGCGTAAATTCCTGACCAAAGGATATTATATCCTTCCGCCGATTTATGATGAAAAGGATCGTGACCCTGTCGCTTACAATTGGTTCTATGAAGGACGCCTGAAGGATGCGCCGGAACTGACGCCGCTGCCTTCGGAGTATAAAGAGGAATACCGGAGAGGGCTGCAAACCCAAAGCGGCCTGTTCGAATTCGAATGCTCAAGCCTTAAGCGTTTTGATCCGAATGATCCCGAGAGACCTGTAATTAATAAGTATGTTCCGTCCTGGGAAGGCAGAAGCAGCGAACTGTATCAAAAATACCCGTTGCAACTGATCTCACCGCATCCGCGCTACAGTCACCATACCATGAGCGACGGCAAAGGAACGGTTATTAACGAGATATCCAACCACAGAATTTCCATCAACGGCTATCATTACTGGCCGATCCGGATTAACCCTGAGGATGCGGAAAAACGCGGTATCAAACACCATGACTTGGTGGAAGTCTACAATGACCGCGGTTCGGTTATCTGTGCCGCTGTGGTTACGCAGCGCCTAAATCCGGGCACGGTGCATGCCTATGAGTCTGCCGCTAAGTACGATCCGATCGGGCTCCCCGGAAAATCACCCGATAGAGGCGGACTCATAAACATCCTTACGCCTTCCAGAACCCAAATCCGACAGTCGCACTCGATGGCTGCCAATTCTTGTCTTGTCGAAATTAGATTATGGAAGGGAGATCAGTCAAAATGAAGAAGTGGCATTTTGTAATTGATATCGAAAAATGTCTTGCGTGTTTTAACTGTCTTGTCGTCTGCAAAGATGAATTTGATGACAATACGTTCCCGGGCTATTCGGTTCCCCAGCCCCGGTTCGGGCAAAAATGGATCGACCCGGTTCCGAAAGAGAGAGGGCAGTACCCGAATATTGATATGGCTTATCTGCCAAAAGTTTGTATGCATTGCGCTAATGCGCCATGTGTTAAAGCCTCGGGCGGGGCGATTCAAAAGAGACAGGACGGTATTGTTCTCATTGACCCGGTGAAGGCGAAGGGCAAAAAAGATTTGGTCAAATCCTGTCCTTACGGCCTGATCTCTTGGAACGAAGAAGCCAATGTCGCTCAAAAATGCACGTTTTGTGCACATCTGATTGATCAAGGGTGGACAAAAACCCGTTGTTCTCAGGCTTGCCCGCTTGAAGCGATCAAAGTTGTTTATATGGAAGACGCGGATTTTGAAGAAATGGTTAAGGCAGAGAAGCTTGAAGCTTATAAGCCTGAGCTGAAAACGAAACCAGGCGGCCTGTACAAAAACTTGTACCGCTATACAAAGTGCTTTATCAGCGGGAGCGTAGCGTATACCCGCGACGGTATTGAAAGATGCGCCGAAGGATGTAAAGTCGTCCTGTCTAAGGACAAGCAAAAGATTGCCGAACAGACGACGGATAACTTTGGAGACTTTAAGTTCGACCAACTTGATGAAAAGAGCGGGAAATATCAATTAGAATTTTATCTGGATGGTTACAATAAAATAGTCAAAGAGGTCGATCTTACGACGAGTCTCAACATGGGAGAAATCCATTTCTAAAACTGAAGATGCCAGGTAATCAAACATTGCCTGGCATCTTCTTCAAATTCCAATGAAAGGTTGTGATGATATGGCTCAGTGGGAAGCGTGGTCTCCTTGGACAGAAAATATGATTGACGATGAAATGGTACAGAAGCTGCTAAAGTTATCAAAAGTAGAAAAATATGAAAAAGGGGAGGTCATCTATTGGGAAGGACTGGACAATAGACTTTTCCTGCTGTTGTCCGGCAAGGTGGAAGTCAGCATTACAAGTGCCGGAGGGCGCAAGCGTACCGTTGCGATTCGTGAAGCGCGCACTTTCATTGACGACGTACTTGTTGACGGGCTTTATTATGCCGTGACAATTACGTGTCTTACACCTGTTGATATCGCGGTATTTGAACAGCGTGTACTGACAAAAGCCGGTTATGAGGACCCCAGCATTTTGGATTGCATGTTAAAATCAGTCATTTTAAAGTTGCAAGGATTGTCTTTTTACTTGGCGGGACAGACATTTGAAGATGCGGAAGACAGAATTTATTTTCTTCTGATCAACTTGGCCAAAAAATACGGCATAAAAAACGGAAATACTTATTATCTCGAAAAACAGCTCACGCACCAATTTATCGCGGATATCGTAGGATCAACCCGCGTACGGGTAACACAAAGTATTAAAAATTTAAAGAATAAAGGGCTAGTGACGAAAAAGAATGGCAGGTTTGTCGTTTTTGTCGATGATAATCATAAAGTCATGCAGTAGTCTTTTTGTGCAATAAAACCGTTCGGACAAAAATCGGAACGGCTTGTTTTTTTGGGAGGACATATCGGATAGTGCAAAATATTTGACTGTGATGGTAAAGTATATTCAAATAAAATTAATGTATCATATGATACATGGTATTTCACGAATAAAAAATTAAAATTCAAATATAGAATCATGATATATATTCTCAAATTATCATTATGTTAGCAAGATTGACAGGGGAGAAGAGTATGGGATTTAAAAATTTAAGCATTAAAAGCAAACTAATCGGCGTATTGTTGTTTGTGACTGTTGTGTTTATCACACTGCTTTGCTTCGCTTATTATGTTTTGATCGGCAACGGGCAAGGGGCAGCCGGAATAACGGATGTTGCCACGAAAATCAAGTATGTCATGATTGCTTGCGCGCTGGCATTCTCTATTACGGCATTGATTATTGGGATTCTGGTACATACGTTAATTCTCAAACCTGTGGTTCGTTTGCAAGAAGGCCTTGCGGCTGCAGCCCAAAAACGAGAAGCTTTGTCATCTGACTTTTTGGGGAAAGATGAGGTTGGGCAGCTTGCTTATATTAACAATAAGCTTTTAGCGGATGCGATGGAAAACCGTGGTGCAGTTTTACTTAGTGTTGAAGAAATATCGAAGTTGGCTAAGCAACTGGATATAGGATCAGAGCAAACGGCCTCTGCATCCAATCAGATCGTCGGTTCCATTACCAGTATTGCAAGCGGGGTCGATAAACAGCTCGAATCTACGGTTGAATTATCGGCCTTTATGAAGCAAATGTCGGATGGTATGGAGCTAATCACCAGAAATACGAATGAAGTGGTCAGTCAATCTTCCCAAGCGGTAGAAAAAGCTAAAGAAGGCCAGGACACGGTTGGGAAATCAGTCAGTCAGATGAACAGTATAGATCAATCGGTCATGAGTTTTGCCGCGATTATTAGGCAACTCGGAGAAAGGTCAAAAGAAATCGAACACTTTGTGAACGATATTTCTGGAATTGCCGATCAAACGAATATGTTGGCTTTAAATGCAGCGATTGAAGCGGCACGTGCGGGGGTGCAAGGGAAAGGGTTTGCTGTGGTTGCGGAAGAGGTCCGGATATTGGCCGACCAATCCCAAGAAGCTGCAAAACAAATTGCATCCATTGTCAATGCGATACAAACAGATTCCCATATTGCTTCTTCGGCGATAGATGTTGTGAATGAAGAAGTGAAGCATGGCATTGAAACAGTCAATAACAGTGGTGAAGCATTTACCAAAATTGTGGAAATGATTAATCAGGTTTTTGTTCAGATTAATGAAGTATCTTCTATCCTGCAGCAGGCCCTCAGCGGCAACCGGTTGATATTTGATTCTGTTGCCAGGATTGAAAATGCAAGCCGGAACACGTCAGAGGAAATCCAAACGGTTTCCGCAGCGACTCAGGAACAGTTGGCATTTATGGAGGAATTATCTTCATCGAGTAAAAAACTTTCCAAACTTGCCCAAGATTTGTTTGGATCAATGCAAGTGTAAGATCTATATTTCATTTGGCCACGTATTGTTCAATACATTGGATCCAAATGAAATTATGGCTGTTATAATGCCGATTATTGATGAAGCGGCAAAATACAGTCACAAGACTTGCCGAAAAACGTAATCTCCTGATGCCCCAGTAAAACGTCAGTGTGAAGCATCTTCATCTATTTTACTGGGGCATTGCTGGATTTTAACGCAGAACGTATTGAGGAGAAAATACATGAAAATCATAGTACTCTGAGGATTTCTGGGATCAGGCAAAACCAACTTATTATTACAGTTAGGCAGTCCCTGCTTGATATGTAGAAGAAATAATCTGACAATAACAATCTTTTTTTTGCCTGAGCTTCCGCTACATGGTAAAATATATAGGCTATAATGTATCAGGGAGGAATCATTGTGTCAGGTCATTCCAAATGGGCCAATATTAAACATAAGAAAGCCAAAACCGATGCTATCAAAGGCCGGATTTTCACAAAATTAGCCAGAGAGATCATGGTGGCCGCACGGGCCGGCGGTGCAGACCCGAACGGGAACTTTAGGTTAAAAATTGCGATTGATAATGCCAAGGCAGCCAACCTGCCGAATGACAATATTCAGCGCGCGATCCAAAAGGGTGCCGGAGCAGGAGAAGGCGCCAATTATGAAGAACTGCGTTACGAAGGCTATGGTCCCGGCGGAGTTGCGATCATGGTGGAGCTGATGACAGACAACAGGAACCGGACAGCATCAGAGATGCGTCATCTTTTCTCGAAAAACGGCGGCAACCTTGGAGAAACCGGCAGTGTCGGCTGGATGTTCACGGAAAAAGGACAGCTTGATGTACCGAAAGAAGATTTAAAAATGGATGAAGATGAAATCATGCTTCTGGCGCTTGAGGCAGGTGCAGAGGATGTCGCGTCTGAAGATGAGAGCTACGAAATCTTCACCGAGCCGGGCAGCATGCAGGAAGTCAGACAAGTGCTGCTGGACAGTAAGATACCGATTGAAAATGCGGCCATCAATCTGATTCCAGTCAACCGCGTCGAGATCGCCGATATCGAACAAGCGAAAAAGATCATTAAGTTGATTGATTCGTTGGAGAGCCATGATGATGTTCAGAAGGTCTATACAAACTTTGACCTTGCCGAATCACTGGAAGATGCTGATCTCTAAATCATATCTTCCGCCTGGATAGATAAGATTTAGAATTGAACATGGTATGAGTATAGGATGATAAGCTTGACAGGCTACTGAAAGAATGGAATGCGGATCACAGAAGGAGCAAGAAGATGTTGATTCTTGGCATTGACCCGGGAACCGCCATCATGGGGTACGGACTGATCGAAAAAAATGGCCAAAAGCTTTCCCCGGTCACTTATTCCTGTTGGCGGACTCCGTCAGATTTGCCGATGCCGGACAGGCTCAGAATGCTTTACGAATCGCTGGAGGATTTCCTGGGAGAATATTCACCGGATGTGATGGCTGTCGAAGAGTTGTTTTTTAACCGCAACACCACGACAGCGATTACGGTCGGACAGGCCAGGGGAGTCGTTCTGCTGAGCGCTGCACGCCGGAATATTGAAGTATCCGAATATACACCTTTGCAGGTCAAGCAGGCTGTGGTCGGATACGGCAAAGCAGATAAAAAACAGATACAGTATATGGTCAGGGCAATCCTGTCGCTGCAGGAAACACCAAAACCTGATGATACAGCTGATGCGCTGGCCATCGCCATATGTCATGCGCACAGCATGGGACGCCGGATAAATGGAGGAATGTTAAAATGATCGGAATGCTGCGGGGGACTGTGTGGACAGCCGAAGCGGACCGCCTGGTGCTTGATGTCGGCGGCGTAGGCTATTTACTCCATGTTCCGGTAAGTTCAATGGTAAAGATCAGGCAGGGGGAAGAAACTGTCTTGCATACCCATTTAATCATGCGGGAAGATGACCTCTCTTTGTACGGTTTTTTGACCCGCGATGAGAAAGAGCTGTTTCTGCAGCTGCTCAGCGTTACAGGGATTGGTCCAAAAGCTGCACTGGCGATTTTATCGTCATTTGCAGTCAGCAGGATTAAGACGGCAATTGCCTGTGAGGATGTTTCTTTATTAACCGAAGTTCCTGGAATCGGCAGCAAAACTGCGAAGAGAATCATTCTTGAACTGAAAGAAAAGATCAAGGATGTCGATATTAAAGCCGGAACGGAAGATTTGGGATCGTTCATTCCGCCAAATGATACACTTGAGACGTTGCTGGCTTTGGGCTTTTCCCGCTATGAAGCGCGTGACGCCCTGACCAGGGCGGAAAAGAGAGGACTGTCTTCCATGGAGGATCAGCTCAAAGAAGCGCTTCGCTTATTGGCAGGACCATCAGAACATATGTGATACCCTTTGATATACTCGCACATGATTCTCAAATTACTTACACAAATTGTTGCTTATCTCTATATCTAAAACCATTATCAGGGCAAGTCTGTGGGCCACAATACCGCTTTTCGGCCTTTTGTGCCATCCATGGCACAAAAGGCCGCGCTGCGCTATCCTGCTCCGCTCACAGCGGAACTGTGGCCCACAGACTGATCTACTGGTTATTCAAGTAGGTCCGCATGTCGGAATGTAGCGCATTCTTTGTGTAGTAAAAAACGTTTAACTACTACAACGATTCAGAAGTAATTTGAAATTAAGCTTTCACTAACTCCAGACTAGGTCTCTGTAATGGATGGCCAGCGCCAAGCGGAGCATGGATTGCGCAGCACGGCTGTTAGCGCCATGGAGGGCGCTATCTGCCGAAAGCGGTCATCCATTACAGAGACAAACCCGAGCAAGTCGATAGTAACTTCATTCACTAAAGGAGGAACCAACTTGGAAAGAGTCATCACTTCCCTGGAGCGTCCTGAAGACCGGGATTTCGAAGCCTTAAGACCGGGCAGGCTGATGGAATATATCGGACAGGCAAGTATCAAAGAAAACTTAAGTGTCTTTATCCAGGCGGCCCAGAACAGGGGAGAGGCTCTCGACCATGTCCTTCTTTATGGTCCGCCCGGACTCGGCAAGACCACGCTGGCCAATATTATTGCGGCCGAGATGGGAGTCAATATCCGGACGACTTCCGGACCGGCGATTGAAAGGCCGGGAGATTTGGCGGCACTTTTGACTTCACTCGAACCACGCGATGTACTGTTCATTGATGAGATTCACCGTCTAAGCAGGACAGCGGAAGAAGTCTTGTATTCCGCGATGGAAGATAATTGTCTGGATATCGTGATTGGTAAAGGACCGAGCGCTCGTTCCATCAGGCTGTCCCTATCTCCGTTTACGCTGATCGGGGCGACGACCAGAGCCGGGCAGCTGACGTCTCCTTTGAGGGACAGGTTCGGGGTCATCAGCCGGCTGGAATTTTATACGACGGAGGAACTGCTGCAGATCGTCGTCAGGGCTTCCCGGATCCTGAAAGTGGATTTGTCACCGGACGGAGCGGAGGAGATTGCCAAGCGTTCCAGAGGGACACCGCGGGTGGCCAACAGGTTGCTCAAAAGGGTAAGGGACTATGCGCAGTTCTGGGGAAGCAGGATTGTTGATTCTCAGACGGCAGCCAAAGCAATGGATAAGCTCGAAGTTGATCCGATGGGCCTGGACAGTCTGGATCAGAAAATTCTGCTGGCCATTATCCGGAATTTTGACGGAGGACCGGTTGGTCTGGAAACGCTGGCTGCTACTGTAGGTGAAGAGGCCGAGACCCTGGAAGATGTTGTGGAACCATTTTTGCTGCAGAGAGGTTTCCTGCAGCGGACACCAAGAGGCAGAATGGTAACGAACCAGGTCTACAGCTATTTTGGATTGGATCTTCCAGCGAATGTACAGACGGGACTTTTTTGTGAACCAGAAAGTAAATAGCTTTCTGATTCAGCTAAGGGCAACTAAGACTTTAGCCAGCGCCAAAGGCTTGGCGTAAGCCAGGTTTTCTATAGGAAAATAATTGAATATACTGAACGATAGTTGGGCAATCTGTTTAACAGCCGGATAGTGAAGGAGTCGATTCAAATGTTTTTCCATGGCTGCGGTGTTAAACAGAGCGCTTTTTTGTCTAAAGCTTTTTGCCTATTATTTGCTGTAATGCTTTTTTTGATTACCCTGACACCGAATGCAGCGCTTGCAAGGGAGGTAACTGTGAAGCTTGTCTGGCAGTTCCCTGAAACCGGCTGGTTGGAAATCGAAGTCAGACAGGGCAGTTATACTCTTGACTATAATGATTTCAGCGTCAGCTTAACAGCCGGGGACCGCTGCCAGATCGGCCAGAGCAGTATGGCAGATTTCCTGGCTGTGGGTGACCAGTTCGTGATTCTGGAGAAAAATAAAGTTAAGCTTACTTCCGAGAATCAGGGCGTTTTTCGGGTCAGAGAACCCGAAAAGGATTGGATCAGCTACCGCGGAAATCTTTCTATTGTGAAAGAAAACGGTTGCTGGAAGCTGTATAATTCACTTGAGCAGGAAGACTACTTGAAAGGAGTCGTTCCGATCGAGATGAGCAATGCCTGGGCAGCAAAGGGTTTTGAAGCCTTGAAAGCGCAGGCGGTCGCCGCAAGGACATATTTGCTGAAAAATATAAACGGTGGTGTTATCACGGACTCACCCGATATCCATCAGGCTTACCTCGGCAGATCAGTGGAAGGGGAAGCCAGCCAGGCGGTGACAGCAACGACGGGAGAGGTCCTGACTGATCAGGATACCGGCAGACCCATTTCCATTTTCTACTCTTCACATAACGGCGGTTATACGGAGGCCCCCCAGAATGTCTGGCAGAATCAGGACGTTCATTATACGTCCATGCCAGATCCGTTTTCCAACGGCATTGGAGGCTATACCAATCACTGGAGGTTTGTAATTGCCGCGGATGTTCTTGGAGAAGCTTTTGATCTTGCCCCGGTAAGACAGGTAAAACTGGCAAAATATGTATCGGGCCGCGTATACCGTGTCGTGCTTCAAGACTGGTTAGGCAACGAAAAATCGGTATCCGGCGGGGACTTTGTCCGCAAGTTTTATCCCGAAGGATCTCTTTCAAATGATTCTTTCCTTGGAAGACTATTTCAGGTAGAATATATCATGCCTGTATTTCAGAAAAATACCCCGGAGATTTCTTTGACTGGGAATTCTTTGGCAGGGATCTCTACGGAAGAAGGCAGTGGTCCGCTGCTCTCCAGGATCAAAAGCTCCAATGACGGTATAGCAGAAAAACCTGGAGTATACGGTGTATTTGTTTTCAACGGCAGGGGCTGGGGACACGGCGTCGGGATGTCCCAATGGGGTGCCTATGATATGGCAATGCAAGGTTATTCTTATCAGGATATCCTAAACTATTACTACAAAAATATTGATTTGGTGAAAATGGAGTAGCAGAGAATGAGGTTGGAGGATTTTGATTACGACTTGCCGGAAAGGCTCATTGCCCAAACACCGGCGGAACCACGGGATTCATCAAGGCTGATGCTGGTGGATAAAGCCAAAGGTGAAATATTTCATTATTTATTCCAGGATATCGTGCAATTCTTCAATGCGGGAGACGTACTTGTCCTGAACAAGACTAGGGTGATTCCGGCCAGATTAATTGGGGAAAAAGAAGGCACCGGAGCAAAAATTGAGGTACTCCTGCTGAAGAGAATAGACAGGGATCGCTGGGAAGTCCTGGTTAAACCCGGCAAAAGGCTGAAACAGGGTCAAACCGTTGTTTTCGGGGGAGGACTTTTGCGTGGGGAATTGATCGAAATTCTTGACGACGGAAACAGGATCATTCATTTTACGTATTCCGGCTTGTTTGAGGAAGTCCTGGACAGTCTCGGCGAGATGCCTTTGCCTCCGTATATCACCGCAAAATTAAACGATAAAGAGCGGTATCAGACTGTTTATGCCAAAGAAAACGGTTCGGCTGCGGCACCTACTGCAGGCCTGCATTTTACGGAAGAGCTGCTGCAGAGGATTAGGGACAAAGGAGTCGAGGTTCTTGAAGTCCTGCTGCATGTCGGTCTGGGAACGTTTCGGCCGGTAAAGACGGAAGAAATCACCGAGCACCAAATGCACACGGAATATTTCAGCATCGATTTTGAGACTGCCGCCAGAATCTCTCTGGCCAAAAAAGAAGGCCGCAGGGTGATTGCGGTTGGGACAACCGTAGTCCGGACGTTGGAATCCGCAGCGGGACTTTGTCAAGATGCTTCCGGGAATGTGCTGTCCGAGACCGAAGGATGGACGGATATTTTTATCTACCCCGGATATCAATTCAAAATTGTCGATGCCATCATCACAAATTTCCACTTTCCGCGCTCGACACTGCTGATGCTGGTCAGTGCCTTTGCAGGCCGGGAATTGATTTTGGAAGCGTATCAGACTGCAGTCCGTGAGGAATATCGTTTCTTCAGTTTTGGGGACGCCATGTTTTTAGTTTAACATGGGAAAGATGCACGCATTCTAGTTCCCGTTAACACATGAGGAATGCCATGTTTCCGGGTTGATTTCACAAAAAAGAGAGGAAGAAATGTTTTGGCTGCCGTTAAACTGGAAATACTAAAGAAAGACACCCGTACCAAGGCCCGTCTGGGAAGACTTCATACGCCTCATGGCATGATAGAGACGCCTGTGTTTATGCCGGTGGGAACTCAGGCTACCGTAAAATCGGTCAGCCCAGAAGAACTGAAGGCTCTCGGAGCCAACATGATCTTAAGCAATACCTATCATCTGTTTTTGCGTCCGGGTCACGAACTGATTAAACGCGCAGGCGGCCTGCATAGATTTATGAACTGGGATGGCGCGATTTTGACCGACAGCGGGGGGTTCCAGGTTTTCAGTCTCGGGGATTTACGGAAAATCACCGAAGAGGGCGTGGAATTCCGCTCCCATCTTGATGGCTCCAAACAATTCTTAAGTCCGGAAAAAGCGACGGCAATCCAAATCGCTCTTGGTTCGGATATTGTAATGGCTTTTGATGAGTGCACGCCTTACCCGGCGACCCGGGAGTACACGAAAAAATCCGCTGAACGGACCTTCCGCTGGCTGCAGCGCTGCAAAAATACGCTGGCTTCCACCGATCATCAGGCCCTTTTTGGCATTGTCCAGGGAGGAATGTATGAGGATCTCCGCAAACAAAGTGCTGAAGAAATTACCGAACTTGATCTGCCTGGGTACGCACTGGGGGGCTTAAGCGTGGGGGAATCCAAAGAACTGATGTACGAAGTGCTGGATTATACCGTTCCGCTGCTGCCCGAAGCCAAACCAAGATATCTGATGGGTGTGGGTTCACCTGATGATTTAATCGAGGGTGTCATGCGTGGTATTGATATGTTTGACTGTGTGCTGCCGACACGTATTGCCCGAAATGGGACGGCAATGACGAGGTTCGGCAAGGTCGTGGTCCGTAATGCCACATATGCCGATGATTTTACGCCGATTGATCCTACCTGCAGCTGTTATACCTGTCAGAATTATTCCCGGGCGTATATCCGGCACCTGATCAAAGCGGATGAGATTTTCGGACACCGGCTGATGACGGTTCATAACCTGCATTTCCTAACCCATTTAATGAAAGAGGTCCGCCAGGCGATTGCCGAAGACCGGCTTCCGGAATACCGGAAACAATTCTTTGCCGACTACGGTTATGAAAAATAAGACAATAATATGAAATGTATGTACAGATAATAAAGTTCTGAAAACTAGCTTAGAAATTAAGTTGAAATAGAAAAATTTAAATAGAAAAATAATCTAAATACATGCTGAATTTGCGGAATAAAGATGATATAATCAAATGAAGTAGGCATATTTAGGTAATTTACAATTAAGGGGGATTCTTTACTTATGAATCAAAGCACGACAACGATGATGTATTTTGTACTATTTGTAGTTATGATTATCTTTATGTTTGTTTTGCCGAGCAGAAAGCAGAAACAAGAGCGGCAGAGACTGATGGAGTCCATTAAAATGAAGGCTAAAGTCACAACGATTGGCGGAATATTGGGCACCATTACCAAAATAAAAGAAGATACGCTTATCATCAAGATCGCTAATAACGTTGAAATTGAAATACTTAAGACCGCGATCAAAAGTGCTGAAGGCGGCAAGGATACACCTGTCAAGAGTAATAAGAAGAATAAGCCTGAACCTGAAGAAGAGAATGAAGAAACTAAAGAAATTGATGAAGATGATGATGCCAAGGTTGAGGGCGATAAATAAACTGTGTTAGAAAACCAGTTATGTTGGTTTATGGAAAGTTGTTATCGGCGTAGTTTGAAATCTATTGCATATAATCCAAATATAAGCAAGTGCCATAACACTTGCTTATTGCTTTGAAATTGACACCTCAAATGCAAAAGGGATATAATGATGCTTGTATGGGCAAGTCCCTTTATTCTACTAGGAGGAAAAAGAATGAAACGGGGAAATACTTTAAAACTTGCAGTAACTGTCATTCTCGTTGCTGTTGTAGTTTTCTTTTCGATTCAGCCGCTGACGAATTCTGAAACCGGGATTCCGTTAGGACTTGATTTACGCGGTGGCGTTCATCTGGTTTTACAGGCTGAAATGGGTAAAGACGGCGCAGAGATTACCAAAGACGATATGGATAAAGCACGGGCTGTCATCGAAGAACGTGTTAACGGGCTCGGAGTGTCCGAACCCTATATTCAGACAAACTATGATAAAAAGAGAATTATTATTGAACTGGCCGGAGTCGCTGATCCCGATGAGGCTGTTAAAGTTCTGCAGACAACGGCTAAGCTGACTTTCCGGGATCCGGATGGAAATATCCTGATGGACGGCTCCATGCTGAAGGATGCGAAGGCAGCGGTTGATACTTCCAGAGGCCGCACGGATTATGTTGTGCAAATATCGTTTACTTCTGAGGGTACCTCAAAGTTTGCGGATATCACAACGAAATATCTCGGTCAAAAGATTGGTATCTATATGGATGAGAGGAAGATTCAAGATCCGGAAGTTTCTGTGCCGATTGTGGACGGGCAAGGTCAGATCCAGGGCTATTCGTCGCTGGAAGAAGCAGCCCAGTATGCTGTTATGTTCCGTTCTGGTGCATTGCCGGTCAGCATGAGCATTGTTGAAAAGAATCAGGTGGGTGCGCTTCTGGGTGCGGATTCTTTGAATAAAAGTTTAAATGCGTGCGTCATTGCGCTTATCTTTATTTTCTTATTCATGTTGCTGCTCTATCGTTTACCGGGGCTGGTCGCTGATTTTTCTCTTGTGGTTTTTTCAGTGATTGTACTCTGGGGCTTATATGGAATCGGGACGGTTCTTACTTTGCCAGGTATAGCAGGGTTTGTCTTATCCATTGGAATGGCCGTCGATTTGAATATTATTGTCTACGAAAGAATCAAGGAAGAACTAAAGCTTGGCAAATCGCTGCGGGCTGCCGTGGATGCCGGATTCAGCCGGGCCTTCATTACTGTGTTTGACTCCAATATTACGACCATTTTTGCTGCCTTGGCACTATTTCTGCTCGGGTCTGCTTCGATCAAAGGTTTTGCGATTACACTGATTGTCGGTATCGTAGCGAGCCTGTTTACGGCCATCACGTTTACCCGCTGGGTTATGCGCTGGATTGTCGGCATTAACCCGCGTATGAGCAAATGGCTGTTTGGCGTAAAGGAGGTAAAATAAGTGGCTGACAAGTATAAAGACAAAAAGACACTCAAAAATACGGCCCCGGTCGTTACCCCTGCCGCCAGTGAGGCCAGTTATGATGATGTCAAACATGAACATAGACTGTATTTTAATATTGTAAAAAAACGCTATATCTGGTTTGCACTTTCTTTACTTCTCATGATTCCTGGTATTATTTCGCTTTGTACGCAGGGACTGAATCTTAGTATCGACTATAAAGGCGGTTCGATGTTCAATATTCAGTTTAATGAAAAAGTAACGCAGGCAGATATCAATCAGGCCATGGATTCTGTCGGGCTGACCGGTAGCGTACAGCTGACGAATGGTGACATTTCGGCTATCGTCAGAACGGAAGCTTTGGATCAGACCAAGAGGGACGAGCTTCTGGCGGCAATTCAGAAACAGGCTGGAACGTTCGATATGAAAAATGTTGAAGAACAGCTTGTTCAGCCGGCAATTGGCGACGAACTAAAATCAGGTGCAATCAAGTCGCTGGCAGTTGCCTCACTTTTGATTCTGATTTATGTTTCGTTCCGTTTCCGTTTTGTTTATGCTGTCTCGAGCGTCATTGCGCTTCTGCATGATATACTTATTACGCTGGGCTTATTCTCCTTATTCCAGTGGGAAATCGATGCAGCGTTTATCGCGGCAATTCTTACCATCTTTGGTTATTCAATTAATGATACCGTCGTCATCTATGACCGTATCAGAGAGAATGAAAGACGCATGAAAAAGAAAGACAGCTTCGAGGATATGGTCGACAAATCTGTCTGGCAGACGATGGGTCGTTCCGTAAAGACTGTCTGCACTGTACTGATCGCTCTGCTCGCAATATTCTTCCTGGGCGGAGAATCGACCAGATCATTCTCCCTGGCAATGATTATCGGCGTATTTTTCGGCGCCTATTCTTCCATTTGCATTGCCAGCCAGCTTGTCGTTGAGATTAAAAAGAGAACCAGCGAAGACAATAAAAAAGATAATCCGGCTGAAAGCTAAATTCATGCTATCATTCAAGGATCCCGGATTTTCCGGGGTCCTTTTTGACATTCATGGAGCAAAGGGCGGGACTACTTACTGATATACATCAATAACTGATAATCAGTCTCCGTAATGTATAGACAGCGCGGCTATACATTATGGAGACCAGCCCAAGTAATATATGACACTTAGAAAGGACGAGGAAAATGAAGCTAACTGTTCTAGGTTGCTGGGGAGCATATCCCGAAGCAGGAGAGGCAACAGCAGGTTATCTCTTGCAGACAGGCAGGCATACGGTCCTATTGGACTGCGGCAGCGGGGTATTGGCGAATTTATGGAAGCATGTTTCCCACGAGCAGATCGACGCGGTTTTTATCTCCCATTTTCACCATGACCATACGGCAGACCTCGGCTGCCTTCTGTATGCGAGCAAATTTGCGTTTGCATTTAAGAAAAGAACGCAGCCGCTTCCGGTCTATGCGAGTAATCAGCCGGGACGTTTTGAGGAATTGACCTTCGGTGAATACAGCAGCGGTATCGAAATAAAGCCGGACGCGGTTCTCGATCTTGACGGCTTAAAAATATCCTTTGCTCCAACCGTCCATGATGCCTACAACCTGGCAATGAAGCTTGAATATGCCGGCAAAGTCCTGGTCTATACCGGTGATCTTGGGCCTGCATCTGATTTAAGCCGGTTTGAGAGCGGAGCAGATCTGTTGATTACTGAATCAAGCCTGTATGCCCATGAAACCGGCTTATTCCAGGGGCATCTGACCTCTACCGAAGCTGCGGCCCTGGCAAAACAACTTGGGGCGAAAGCACTTCTGCTGACTCATTTTCCGCATATTGGTGAAACAGCAAAGCTGGCAGAGGAAGCTTCCCAATGTTATGCCGGCAAAATCTATCTGGCGAAAACCAATCTTACAGTAGAATTCTAATGGGAGACAGTATGCGTCTTTCATTTAAGTTAATTAACAACAAGTAAGTTAATTAACAACAAGAACAATGGATAGACTGAACTGATATAGTTCGTGCATTTATTTGCGTTCTGTACTATAATACATACAAGAGAGAGGAGAGATAGCAGAATGAAAATGACCGGAGCACAAGCAATCATTGAATGTCTCAAAAAGGAAGATGTACAAGTCGTTTTTGGCTATCCCGGCGGATCGGTCTTAACTTTGTATGATGCGCTGTATATGTCCGGATTTCCTCATGTTCTGCCAAGACATGAACAGGGCGCAATCCATGCTGCCGACGGCTACGCCAGAGCAACCGGCAAGGTCGGCGTGTGTATGGCGACTTCCGGCCCTGGGGCCACGAATCTTATCACTGGAATTGCCACAGCCTATATGGATTCTATCCCGCTGGTGCTGATTACCGGTCAGGTTGCAGTATCTTTTTTAGGGCGGGATTCCTTTCAGGAAGCGGATATACGCGGGATCACAACCCCGATTACCAAACATAATTACCTGGTTAGGGATGTCAGGGATTTGCCGAAGATTGTAAAAGAAGCTTTTTATATTGCACGTACAGGCCGTCCGGGCCCTGTTTTAATTGATATTCCGAAAAATATCTTTGCGGAAGAAATAGATTTTGAGTATCCCGCAGAGGTTAATCTAAGAGGCTATACCCCGATCTGCGAGGGAGACAGCCAGACGATGAATGCCGTATTTGACGAGCTTAAATTCGCCAAAAAGCCTTTGTTTTTCATCGGGGGCGGCTTGAATCTGTCGGACACTTCTGAAATCATGCAAAAAATAATAGCCTATACCGGGGTGCCAACTGTCTCGAGCCTGATGGGGCTGGGCTGCATCTCGAGTGATGATCCTCATTTTTTTGGCATGATCGGGATGCACGGCACGTATGCTGGGAATATGTCCACCACCGAGACGGACCTGCTGATTGGAATCGGCGTGCGTTTTGATGACCGGGTCACAGGACGGTTGGATCAATTTGCTTCTAACGCTAAGATCGTGCATTTCGATATTGATCCGGCAGAAATCAATAAAAATGTCCGGGCAAATATCCGGGTGATTGGCGATCTGCGATGGACACTTGAGAAGTTCTATCAAAAACTGCAGGAAAAACCTGCCAAAGAATGGCAGGATCAGTTTAAGCCGTGGCTGGAAAAGCTGTCTGGTTGGAAAAAGGAAAAGCCGCTCACGTATAAAAAAGATACGGATGAAATACTGCCGCAGCCTGTAATTGAAAAGATCTGTGAAATCACAGAAGGTAACGCTGTTATTGTTACGGACGTAGGCCAAAATCAAATGTGGACCGCCCAGTTCTACGGTTTTAAACACCCAAGGTCACTGCTGACTTCCGGGGGACTTGGAACGATGGGCTACGGCCTTCCAGCTTCCATGGGAGCCCAGGTCGGGAAACCAAATAAGAAGGTCATTTGCATATGCGGCGATGGAGGCTTCATGATGAATTGCCAGGAGCTGATGACGATTGCCGACTTGAATTTGCCTGTCAAAGTCATGATCTTAAATAACCAATCTTTGGGGATGGTTGCCCAATGGCAGCGGGAATTTTACAACAGCCATTATGCACATTCCTGTATGAGAACGAAAGCAGACTTCGTCGAGATCGCCAGAGCGATGGGTGTTCCTGCCGTCCGTCTTGATAAGAAAGAAGAAATTGAAGCTGTTCTGAAAAAAGCAATCTTCTCGGAAGGCCCGTTCCTGGTAGATATCCGCATTCCTGAAGAAGAGGACGTTTTGCCGATGGTTCCGACCGGGGCCGGTTTAAACCAAATGATATTGGGGGGCTGAAAATGAAACATACCTTAGTCGTATTGGTGGAAAATAAACCGGGTGTTTTGACCCACGTTTCCGGGTTGATCAGTCGGAGGAACTTTAATATTGAAAGCATTAACGCCGGCTATACCGAGGAAGCCGACATGTCCAGAATCACCATTGAGGTTGATGCCGATGATGAATATGAATTGGAACAGGTTGTCAATCAGCTCTCCAAGCTAATTGATGTGATCAAAATCATTGATCTTACCGGAAAGGACAGGGTACACAGAGACCTTGCTCTGATCAAGGTGAAGGCTTCGCCGGAAAACAGGGCGGAAATTGTAAACCTCGCCGAAATTTTCCGGGCCCATATTGTCGATGTCAATAAAGAGACCATGATCATTGAGCTGACCGGTGAAGATGTCAAAATTGATGCGATTTGCGAACTGCTTGATGACTACGGAATCATTGAAATCGTCAGGACCGGCAAGATTGCGATCTGCCGGGGACCCAAGGCTGCCAAAGATCTCTAACATAATATTTGAAGTGTGACACGGGTCTTAGATGCTCGGCAGTTGCTGTTATATTCGTAATAAACGAAGCCCCAGCGATGAAGAAGGATAAGCGTATGTATGTCGAAAGTTTGTTAAGACTAACTCAAAATGGACTCGTTACTCTGGAATAGAATTTTTCAGCAAGGAGGTATATGGATGAATGCTTTTACCCGGTCGATTGTCCAGGTTTTTCGTGGGTCAGCGAAGGCCTTTCAAACTTTCCCAGCTGCAATTGCCTGTGCTTTCGGTTTTGCCGTCGTAACGTTGATCAGGATTCAGCTTGACTGGCCGCAACAAGAACCTTATAACTTTCTGTTTAACAGTCTGCATTGGGCTTTTGCAATGGGTGCGGTATTCAGTCTGACCGTAATTACGGCTGCCCAAAGCCGGATTAACCAGAAAAAAACTTTTTTGGCTGCCAACCTGCTCGGTGTCATGGCCGCAGCTGTAACCTTCCTGGCGCTTTACCAGTTTGGAGGAACGACCCCGGAGGGATCCCACTATGCTGTAGTTACAGTCCTGGCTGCTGCCCGGGTGAGTATGGCTATGCTGGTCAGCTTCCTTGTCTTTACTGTGCTGGCAGGGTATCCCAAAGAACAGTCTGATTTTTCCAGGTCCTTATTCATGACGCAAAAGGCCTTCTTTATCGCTATCATTTATGGAGCAGTGATTATGGGCGGGGCTTCCGGCGTTGCAGGTGCTGTCCAAGCCCTATTGTATCACGGTATGAGCAGCAAGGTTTATATGGTTATCGGGACCCTGACCGGCTTTTTAGTCTTTACGATTTTTGTGGGTTATTTTCCGGATTTCCGCAAAGGAGAAGTTGACGAACACCGTGAAGTTGCCCAGAAACAGCCGCGGTTTATTGAAATTCTGTTTGGCAGCATCATGATTCCGATTATCCTGGCGTTGACCGCAGTTCTGCTTCTTTGGGCGGGCAAAACGACTATGAGCGGCATAGGCGCATCGTCTTTCGTCCAGCTTTCCGGCATTGCCTCAGCTTATACCATCGGCGGGATTTGGCTCCATATGATGGTCACGAATTACGAATCCGCACTGGCAAAATTCTATCGCCGCGTTTATCCGATCGCCGCCCTGGTGATTCTCGCCTTCGAAGCCTGGGCAGTCGTGATCCAGCTGGGCAAGTCAGGACTTAAAACGATTGAATATTCCTTCATACTGATCTGGATTGTGGCCTTAGCAGCGGCTGTCCTGCTGATGATACGAAAGGCTAGGTCACATGCTGTAATTGCTGTCCTGACTTGTGTGCTTGCGGTATTCTCCGTATTGCCAGTCGTTGGCTATCAGGAACTTCCGGTCACTGCGCAGGTAAATCGACTGGAAAAGATCTTGGTCAGCCAGGGAATACTGAAGGATAACCAGCTGACTCCTTCAGCTGTCCAACCGGAACGCGCAGTACGTGAATCGATTACCGATGCAGTTGACTATCTGGCCAGTGCCAGTGAGGCAAAGCTGCCGTCCTGGTTTGATCGACGTCTTGCCCAGAGCGATGTCTTCAAAGACAAACTAGGTTTTGATAAAACCTGGCCGGAACCTGAGGATATGCCAGGAAAAGACAATTATATCGCAACATCCCTGATGTTACCGGCCGAACCCGTAGATATCAGCGGTTACCGCTGGGCTATTAATATGCAGATGGAATCTGTAAAGCAGATGGGAAATGTAAATGGGAAGGAATATATCACGATTGACGGCGACAAAGGTACCTATCGCATCTATTGGACGTACCCTGCCAATAACAATATCCCGTCTTTGAAGATTATGAAAGATGACCGTGTGATTCTCGAACAGGAGTTGAACGGTTATCTCGATCAGATTGCTGATAAGTTCCCGCCGGGTAAGGCGGAAACTTATCAGGCAGCTTTGGATGATATGTGCCTGAAGCTGGAGACACCGGAAATAAGCGTGCTGCTTGTTTTCAGCAATATTGATATCAGCTTGGACCCCCGTGAAGATCGGATCAATTATTGGCTTAACCTTGATGAGTTGTACCTGAAAGAGAAGTAAGACAGGGTATCCCTAGAATATTTTTTAATTTTATCGGGTAAGTCTGTGGGTCACAATACCGCTTTTCGGCTGTTGCGCCATCCTTGGCGCAAAAAGCCGCGCTCCGCATCGTGCTCCGCTCACAGCGGAACTGTGTCCCCCAGACTGATCATAGGGTTATTGAAGCAGGTCTGCATGTCAGAATGCAGCTCATTATATAAAGTTTTAAATTGATTTCTAAATTAATGTAGTTCTTGCTCGAATAGTGGCAGGGACTATTTTTTCATCAAGAGTTTATAAGATTTGGCCAGAGAGTATAATTATTCCAGTGAGAACAGGGCAATACTATACAGGAACAGTACCATATCAACCCTAAAGCCTTTATATCCTGCTGAGATATATGATAGGGTTGTTAAGGTAGTAGACATTGATAAAAAGCAGGGTGACGGATTGTTGTTTTGGAATCTGCTGGGTTTGGAGTTAATCCTGATTTGTGCGGCGGGCATAACGCTTCTTGGTAATTACTCCGGTCTCGTGATTGCGGGCCTAATTGTATCTGCAGTCAATTTTGCGGTGAATGAACCGGGCAGTATTCTGTTCTGGGAAATCATCATTCTTGCCTATATGTGTTTTGGATTAATTACGGCGTATCTGTTGAATAGGAAAACACACAATTTTCGTGTCCTCAAGGTAGCTGGCGGAAGTGTTACTTCGCTGTTCCTGTTTGGAATGCTACTGCCGTTTATACCGGCGATCCTGATTTGGACTGCTATTATAGGCATCCCGCTCGTTTTCAACTATCGGAGTATTTCAAGAGCGATTGTGCTTCAAGCAATTTTTAAGTTTATTTTTTGCACAGGTTGGCTTATTATAGGAAATATACTATATTAATGATACGAATTAATGATACAAAGGAGGGAAAAGTATGGTCATTTTGTTAGTTTCAATCATTATTGCGCTCATTGTGGTGATTTTTGCGGTTCAAAATGCAGCAGTTGTTCCAATCCATTTCTTATTCTGGACAGCAGATTTGCCGCTGGTTCTCGTTATTTTCTGTTCGGTCTTCGCAGGTGCCTTACTGATGTTCTGCCTTGCACTCCGCCGGGAATTGAAGTGCAGGAAAGAAACGAAAGTCAATAAAAAATTTACCAGCAAAAGAGCTGCAGCTTCGGATGCTGATCCGATCGATATACCGCAAAGAGATAGTCAGAACAAAGACGGTCAAACTGTTGCCAAAGAAAATACTGCCGGCGCTTCTGAAGATCAGAAATAGGAATTAATTAATGGAAAACAACTTGTGGGTTTTATCACAAAAGACGTATTCGGGGGAAGCATTTTTAGAAAAAGCGGGACTCTCCCGCAGTACCCTGAGTATTCTTCATAATCGCGGTTATTCTTCGAGAGACAGTGTTTTGGAATTTTTGAAGCCATCTCTGCTCGACCTGCATTCTCCGTTCTTGTTTAAAGATATGGAGGTCATCCTGCAAAGGCTTGCCGAGGCAAGGGCAGATCAGGAAAAGATTTTGATCTACGGGGATTACGATGCCGATGGTGTAACAGGAACAGCCTTACTGTATAAAGGACTGACCAGTCTTGGGTATCAGGTCGTTGTCCATATCCCGAGCCGGGAAGAAGGCTACGGCCTGCACTCGGAAGCGATCGAAAAAGCAAGCCATAACAATGTCTCGTTGATGATTACCGTGGACTGCGGAATCTCAGCAGTTCAAGAAACGGCCTTTGCCAAAACTCTGGACATCGATATGATTATCACGGACCACCATGAACCACCGGATGAGCTGCCTTGTGCAGTCGGAATATTAAATCCCAAAATAGCGGATTCAGGTTATCCGTTTCCGCATCTGGCCGGTGTCGGGGTAGCCTTTAAACTCCTGCAGGCCTTATATGCCCGTTTAGGTTATTCTGAGGCGGCATTTGGCACGGAGAATGATTATCTCGATTTGGTTGCGCTCGGAACGATTGCGGATATTGTACCGCTCGTCGGGGAAAACAGAATCCTCGTCAAAAACGGGCTGACCGTGATGGAAAATACCAGGCACTCCGGGATCAGGGCGATGCTGGAGGAATGCGGCCTTCTCGGCAAGAAGCTTAAGGCAGGTCAGATCTCGTTTATTGTGGCTCCGAGAATCAATGCCGCCGGGAGGATGGATACGGCGAGGCTGGCACTGAACTTACTGCTTGAAGAGACCTATAATGATGCGTTGGAGATGGCCAGGGAACTTAGCAAGGAAAACAATCAGAGACAGCTTACCGAAAAGGAGCTGCTTTGTGATGCTGAACGTATACTGGCTGAAGACCCAATACCCAATGTCATTGTCTTGTCCTCACCGAACTGGCATCACGGGGTGATTGGCATTGTCGCTTCGCGACTCGTGGAGCGCTACAAGCGGCCGGTCTTCCTTATTGCCGAGGAAGGAGATACTGGGAAAGGCTCAGCTAGAGGAATCTCGGACTATCATGTTCTCGACGAATTAAAAAAACAGGCGGATACTTTAAGCAAATTTGGCGGTCATAAACAGGCGGCCGGATTTACGCTTCCTGTTGACCAGATCCCGCAGCTCCGGGAAGGACTTAACAACAGTTTTCTTGAACTTGGGATCATCTTTAAGGAACGTTTTCAGATTGATTCTATTATATCGTGGGATGAATTGAATGTTCAGTTATTGGAAGAGCTGGAACAGATGGCTCCGTTCGGGGCAGGAAATCCAGCACCTGTCTTAAGAACGGACGGCCTTGCCGTCCAAAACGTTTCTGTTGTCGGTAAAGGCCGGGAACATTTGAAAATGACGCTCGCAGCAGCAAAGCTTAAACGGGAAGCTATGGCGTTTAAAAAGGGACAAGAATTTGATCTGGTCAAAAACATCGATATGATCGATATTATTTATAATCTTGAGCTGAACAGCTACGGTAATGTCGAAACCATCCAGGCCGTCATCAAGGATTTCCGTCCTTCTGGCGTCAGAGCCGAGCAGGAAATCGCCTGTACGTCTGAAGGATATTCCGAAACGGAGCTGGCCTTTAGCGGGAACCTGACAGATTTTAAGACTGCCGCCCCCGAAGAAAAGATTCCGGCACCGCGTCTTTCCCGGAAGATACTGGCGGATTTCTATCGAAACCTTAAGAGCGTAATGGATGAACGCGGTTTTATTCGGTGGGAACCGTCTGCGGAAAAACCTGAAATGCAGCTCAACATCATGAAAATATTTGAGGAACTTGGCATCATCAGCTGGTATGGCGGAACAGGCCCGTATTTATTTAAATTAAACAATATCGAGAAAACCTACTTGCAGACTTCTTTGCGTTTCAGAGTCTGGAGCGAATAGGAACCCAGAGGTGGCTTAATGAATTTTCAACAACTGAAGGAAACATTGATTTCCAATAATGCGCAATACAATCTGGAAAAAATTGAAGAGGCCTATGAATATGCGGAACTTGCCCATCGCGGCCAACTCCGCAATTCCGGCGAAAAGTATATCTATCATCCGCTGGAAGTCGCTTCGATTCTTGCCGAATTGGAGATGGACGATTCGACGATCATTGCTGCGCTGCTGCATGATGTCGCTGAAGATACGAACAGAACGCTTGGAGATATCCGTAAGAATTTTGGCGATGAAGTTGCGGGGCTCGTCGATGGGGTAACCAAACTCGGCAAAATTTCGTACAAGAGCAAGGTTGAAGTTCAGGTTGAGAACTTAAGGAAAATGTTTCTGGCGATGGCCAAGGATATTCGGGTTATTTTAATCAAGCTGGCCGACCGCCTGCACAATATGCGGACCCTGAAATATCAGTCTGAATCTAAACAAAAGGAAATTGCGCAGGAGACGATCGAGATCTATGCGCCCTTAGCCAATAGGCTCGGGATATTCCGGATCAAGTGGGAGCTGGAAGATCTCGCCTTTCGCTATTTGCATTCGCAGGAATATTACGATTTAGTTGAAGGTATTTCTTTAAAGAGAAAAGAAAGACAGGAACAGATCGATGAGGTGATCGAGCAGCTTAAAGTCAGGCTCGATGAAGTCGGAATTGAAGCCGATATTGCCGGCCGTCCGAAGCATTTCTTTAGTATCTATAAAAAGATGCTCGATCAAAACAAAGATCTGAGTGAAATATTTGATTTGACGGCAGTCCGGGTCATTGTCAAAACCGTGAATGACTGCTACGGAGCACTGGGGGTTATTCACACCCTATGGAAGCCTATTCCCGGAAGGTTTAAAGATTATATTGCGATGCCGAAACCGAATATGTACCAGTCACTGCATACGACATTAATTGGAAACCACGGGGACCCGTTTGAAATCCAGATCCGGACCTGGGAAATGCACCGGACGGCTGAATACGGGATTGCTGCCCACTGGAAATACAAAGAAGGCAAAAAAATTGAGAGTAATTTCGAACAGAAACTATCCTGGATTCGCCAGCTCCTGGAGGTACAGCATGACTCCAAGGATGATGCCGGCGAATTTATGGAATCGCTGAAAATAGACTTGTTTGCGGATACTGTATTTGTATTTACACCCAAAGGCGATGTCGTTGAATTGCCTGCCGATTCCTGTCCGATTGATTTTGCGTACCGGGTTCATACGGATGTCGGACATAGCTGTATCGGTGCTAAAATCAACGGAAGAATCGTTCCACTTGACACCAAATTGAAAAACGGGGATATTGTTGAGATTCTGACAACCAAGACACCCACCGGACCGAGTAGGGACTGGGTCTGTCTCGTAAAGACCTCTCAGGCCAAAAACAGGATCCGCCAGTGGTTTAAGAAAGAAAAAAGAGAAGAGAATATTATCAGAGGACGTGAAGGCCTCGAGCGTGAAGCCAGGAAACTTGGGCTTGAACCGTCAACAGCCTTAAAATCAGAAAACATGATCAAATTAGCCAAGAGCTTCAGTTTTAACAACATTGATGATCTATATGCAGCAATGGGTGATGGTGCGATTACTTTTAAAAAGGCCCTGGGCCGTTTGAAGGAAGAAATTCTGAAAGAAGAGCTGAAAACGCCGCTTCTTCCGATTCAGGCAGAACACAAGCACCTGGTGAAGCATTCTCAGGGAGTATCGGTCAAGGGGGTAAACAATATCCTGATCCGGTTTTCCCGGTGCTGCAATCCGCTTCCCGGAGATCCGATCATCGGCTATATAACGAGAGGCCGCGGCGTATCAATCCACAGGGCGGACTGCTCGGAGCTCGTTGGCCTTACGGCAGAAGAGCAGGAGCGGATCGTTGAGGTTGAATGGGAAGCCGCTGTCGAGTCAATCTATCCTGTAGACATCGAGATTATCGGTCTGGATCGCGTGGGTTTGGTCAGCGACATCATGAACGTGATCACCGAAACACGGACCCATATGCTCGGAATGAGTGCCCGGGTAGGCAAAGACCGCGTCTCCCATATCCGTCTGAGAATCGAAGTGAAAAACCTCGACCATTTAAACTTTGTTCTTAACAAGTTCCGCAAAGTCAAAGATGTTACCGTGGTCGAAAGAATTCAGGGCGGAGGAAATAATTAAAATATGATTTAGAGGTGGCGATATCGCGTGATTGAAAGAATAATTACGCCTGTCTTGGGTGTGAACTGCTACGTGCTGGCTTGTGACAAGACCAAAAAGGCTGCAATCATCGATCCCGGATCGGGCAGTGCGATGATCAAGGATTTGCTGAGGAGGCATAACCTCGAGGTTGAACGGATCATCTTGACGCACGGACATTATGACCATATCGGGGCAGCTGAAGAATTGAGAAAAACGCTGCATGCTGAAGTCGCCGTCCACAGGGAGGATGCAGGGATGCTGACGGATCCTCAGAAAAACCTTTCCAGAATGTTCAGCAGGGACTACGTCATGTCTCCGGCTGAAATACTGTTGGAAGACGGTCAGGAATTCTTTATTGGTGAAGTTCAAATAAAAGTTATCCATACACCGGGACATACACCGGGCGGCATCTGCCTGCTGACGGACGGTGTGCTGTTCAGCGGGGACACGCTCTTTGACTGCTCCATCGGCAGAGCGGATTTTCCAGGGGGAGATTTTCATAAACTGCTCAGCAGCATCCATGATAAGCTGATGATTTTGGACGACCAAATCCTGGTCTATCCCGGACATGAATCCTTTACATCCATTGGCCGGGAAAGGGTCAGAAATCCATATATCAGTGGAGACCTGGCCTGATGGAGGAAAGTATTCTTCTTTGCAGTTCCACAATCGATCCGAAAATGCTGGCCAGCTGCTCACAAATTATAGCAGCTTTTTTTCCGGGTAAAAAGTTTAGAACAGGCAGAAATCTCATGCCAGGAGAGTTATCTTCCGACGTACTACCGGATGACATGCGATCAGCCGCCGTTCGATCGGATGCTGGAATAATACGGTGTGCCGCTGATAATGGACGGTCTGATGCTAAAGGTTTTTGCATGGACATCGAATCCGTGAATACTGTCTCGGGAAAGGTTTATGAAATCTGCCTAACCGACAGAACGACCGGAAAAAAATATGCGAAGACAGTGCAGACGGGATCAGCGGATGATTTCTACAGACTGAAGCTTCCCGGCAAAGAACCGCTGTCCCAGATCATTTTAAAGAGAGGATTATGTACATTTTTATCCGAATATACCGGAAAAAAGCTTCCGTGGGGAAGTCTGACCGGGATACGGCCTGGTAAAATCATTGGCAAAATGACCGATCTCGGATATGACGAAGAACAAAAGAATAAAGTCTTGCGAGAACTTTACCTCGTTGACCAGGAAAAGGTGAGCCTGCTTCACCAGATCGAACAGGTTCAGCAGCCTTTCCGTCAAATGATGAAAGAAGCCGAGCATTTTGCCGGCGTTTATCTTGCGATACCTTTTTGTCCGTCCCGCTGTTTCTACTGCTCGTTTCCGTCCAATACCCTGACCGGTAAACAAACCGGACAGCTTTGCCGCTATCTGGAAGCTCTGAAGAAGGAAGTCAAACTAACCGGGGAAATGATGCGGGGACTGGGTATGAAGGCCGACAGCCTTTATATCGGCGGTGGTACACCGACGGTGCTAAGCGCCGCCGACCTGCAGATGCTGCTGGAAACCATCCGTGACGGGATTCCACAGGCTGAGCGGTGTGAATATTCTGTTGAGGCCGGCAGACCAGATACAATTGATCATACAAAACTGACAGTCATGAAGAATTTTGGGGTGAACCGGATAAGTATTAACCCTCAGACCATGCAGGAGGCAACGCTGCCCGTGATTGGACGCAGGCATACGGCCGCCGATATCCGGGAATGTTTTCTTCTAGCCAGAGATATTTCCGACTGGGTGATCAATATGGATTTGATCCTTGGACTGCCGGGTGAAGGATCTGAGGAAGTCCTGGACAGTGTGGAAAAAGTACTGGCTTTGCAACCGGATAACATTACTGTCCATGCCCTGGCGCTGAAACGAGGTTCTGCGGCCTGGGAAAACCATTCAGCTTCAAACCGCGAAGAGTCTATAGACTGGCAGGATATTCAGCGCGAAGTCCACCGCAGGATTCAACAGCGCGGATATATTCCGTATTATCTGTACCGACAAAAGTATATTGCCGGTAACCTTGAGAATATCGGCTATGCCCTTCAGGGCAAAGAATGCCACTATAATATCGCGGTGATCGAAGAGCAGCAAAACATCATTGGTCTTGGCACAGGCAGCGTCAGCAAAATACGGAAGAAGGGTTCCGGCCATGAGAATATCTATCATCCGCTGGACCTGCAGTGTTATGAGGACCAACTGATGCAGGCCCACCAAAAAATAAAGCAATCATTAACAGATTTTTTGCCTGTTTTATGAAAAAATACAGGAATCCTGATGAGACTGAAGGATAATTGTGTTATAATAGATAAGCTTATTTTTTAGATTGGACACGCCGGATGATCTGGTGATCTACCGTTGTGCAGGAGGAAGTATCATGTCGATTCAACGGCCGAAAGGTACACAGGATATCATTCCGGGTACCGTAGAAAAGTGGCAGTTTCTCGAAGAACAAATCCGGAAGATTTGTTCCGAGTATGGATATAAAGAAATCAGAACACCGGTCTTTGAGGCGACCGAACTTTTTCAGCGCGGCGTCGGAGAGACAACGGATATTGTCAATAAAGAAATGTATACCTTTATGGATAAAGGGCAGAGATCCATCACGCTGCGTCCGGAAGGGACGGCTTCCGTCTGCAGGGCGTATACCGAGGACAAGCTTTATGCGCTGCAGCAGCCCGTCAAAATGTATTACCTCGGCCCGATGTTCCGCTATGAGAAGTCCCAAGCCGGACGCTTCCGGCAATTCCACCAGTTCGGAGCAGAGGTGCTCGGTGGAGAGGATCCGCTTGTCGATGCCGAAATCATCTGTCTGATCTGGGATTTTTTTGGCAGAATCGGCCTTAAGGGACTCGTCGTTGAGATCAATTCCGTGGGTTGTCCGACGTGCCGGGCTGAGCACAGGATTAGGCTGCAGGAGTTTCTGCAGGAACGCAAGGATGATCTTTGTCCGGATTGCCAAAACCGCTTTACCAAAAATCCGATGCGGATTTTAGACTGTAAGAACAGTTCCTGTCAAAAGCTGACGGAGAATGCTCCGACGACCCTGGATACGCTCTGTGTAGACTGTGCGGAACATTTCGCGAAGATTCAGGAATATTTAAAAATCGCTGGGGTTGCGTATCAGATTAATCCCAGAATGGTTCGCGGGCTGGATTATTATCAAAAAACGGCCTTTGAAATCACGGCTGAAGGTATCGGCGCCCAGAACGCGATTTGCGGAGGCGGGCGTTATGACGGACTTGTCCAGGAAATTGGCGGGCCGGCCACACCGGGAATTGGTTTTGCCATGGGACTGGAACGTATCCTGAGCGTCATGGAAAAGCAGAATGTTGAGATGATGCCTGAGATTGAAGCGCCGGTCGTGATTGCAGCTCTGGGTGAGGCGGCCAGACAGGAAGGGTTCAGGCTTTTAGGTGATCTTCGGCAGGCCGGGCTGCCGGCAGTTATGGACCTTCTTGGAAAAGGACTTAAAGGTCAGCTTAAATATGCAGACAGGGAACAGGCCCGCTATGTATTAATATTGGGTGACGATGAACTGTCCCAAAAAATGGTGATTGTCCGCGATATGCGGCTGGGAGATCAACAGGAAATCCCGCTGGATCAAATCAAAGCTTTTTTGTTGAATCATACGAAATGCGAAATGTAAAAGTAGGAGGATGTCCATGTTAGCAGAAAGAATCGGAGCGGGTACGCTGAACAGGAAAAACGCAGGTGAAAAAGTCAAATTGTTGGGTTGGATTCAAACCAGAAGAGACCATGGAGGCGTCATTTTTGTTGATTTGCGCGACAGGTCCGGCATTGTCCAGATTGTCTTCAATCCGGATATGCCTGCAAACGCTTTTAATCAGGCTGAGAAGCTCCGCTCGGAGTATGTGATAAAGGCCGAAGGTCTCGTCCGGGTGAGACCTGAAGGTTCAGAAAATCCGAATATGGTTACCGGAGAAATTGAAGTTGTGATCGAAAACCTGGAAATACTCAATAAAGCGAAAACTCCGCCTTTCTATATCCAGGACAATGTGGATGTCGATGAAAGTGTCAGGCTGAAACACCGCTATCTCGATCTCCGCCGGACCGAAATGCAGAACATCTTTAAGATCAGACACAGGGTCACGAAAATCATGCGTGATTTTCTGGACAGTGAGGGGTTCCTGGAAATTGAAACGCCGATTTTAGCTAAGTCAACGCCGGAAGGGGCCAGAGACTATCTCGTGCCCAGCCGCGTGAATCAGGGAACATTTTATGGGCTGCCCCAATCACCGCAGATCTTTAAACAGTTGTTGATGGTCGCTGGCATGGAAAAATATTTTCAGATCGCCCGCTGTTTCCGCGATGAAGACTTGCGCGCGGACCGCCAGCCGGAATTTACCCAGCTCGATTTGGAGATGTCCTTTATTGAGATTGAAGACCTTCTGCCGATGATGGAGAACCTGATTGCCAAGATATTCAGGGAAGTCAAAGGTATTGAGATTACGCTTCCCATTCCGCGGCTGACCTATCAGGAGGCGATGGAACGCTATGGTTCGGACAAACCGGATACCCGCTTTGCCATGGAACTGATTGACGTGGCTCCGGTTGTCAAAGATTCCGGATTTAAAGTATTTGCCGACGTTATCGCGAAGGGAGGCAGGGTTAAGGGGATCTGCGCCAAAGGCTGTGCCGGCATGCCGCGGAGAGAAATTGACGCGCTAACCAAATTTGTCAGCATTTACGGCGCGAAAGGACTTGCCTACATCGTGATGGATCCCGAAGGAATGAAATCACCGATTCTGAAGTTCTTCACCGAACAGGAAATTAACGCGCTGTTGGCCGCGATGGGAGCAGAAACCGGAGATATCCTATTCTTCGTTGCCGATAAGGAATCCGTCGTTCATAATGCGCTTGGAAACTTAAGACTAGAGCTGGCCAAACGAATGGAGCTTATTCGGGAAGATGTGATTAACTGTCTTTGGGTTACGGAATTCCCGCTCTTTGAATATGATGAAGAAGAAAAACGCTATGTGGCGATTCACCATATGTTTACCAGTCCGATGAATGAAGATATTGCCCTCCTGGATTCCGATCCGCTGAAGGTAAGAGCAAAGGCTTATGACATGGTCCTGAACGGAATGGAACTCGGTGGAGGAAGCATCCGGATTCACCAAAGGGATGTTCAGGAAAAAATCTTTGACCTGATTGGTTTGAGCAGTGAAGAGGCTAAAGAAAAATTTGGCTATCTGCTTGAAGCGTTCGAATATGGCACACCGCCCCATGGGGGAATTGCGTTTGGGCTGGATAGAATTACGATGATTCTTTCCGGACGGGACAACATCCGCGATGTCATCGCATTTCCGAAGACCCAGAGTGCTTCATGTCTGCTGACTCAGGCGCCTTCACCGGTCGTGGACAGCCAACTCAAAGAGCTTCATATTAAACTGGACTTGAAAGCAAAACAGCCTTCTAATTAATCATTCATCAATAATTCCCCATCAATTCAATTTAATTCATCTTATCTCATTAATAGAACTTTCGATAAGGGCTTTGCCGGTTTATTATTCATAAAAAACAGGCATAATATATTTCATATCCGGCAAAGTGTATGCAATATCTTGAATATCCTGAGATATACCGAAATATCCTGCAAAGCCTCTTGACAGAATAACCAGACTGACCATATAATAATCTTGGAGAATACCCCTGTGGGGTATAGAGGCGAGGGGTAAGATGGAACCAAAGAAAAAAAGTGGGCCGGGAAACGATATTATGATCCGATTGAAACGGATTGAGGGACAGGTCAAAGGATTGCAGCGTATGCTTGATGAAGAAAAATGCTGTTCTGATATTCTGGTTCAAGTTGCGGCAGTCAAGGCAGCAATCAATAAAGTTGGCATTATGATTTTTGAAGAGCACTCCAGAACCTGCTTGAAAGATGCGCTCGAAACGGAAAATGATAAAGCCCTGGATGATCTGATTGTTCTGTTGAATCGGTTTGTCCATTAATCTTGCGGACAAACAAAAGTCTTTTTCTATGGTGACGTTAAGAAACGGAGGGATTTAAGATGGCAGGTGTTAATGTCAAAACATTTACTGCTGAGAATTGGCAGAGTGACGTACTCAGTTCAAGCCAGCTGGTATTGGTCGATTTTTGGGCTGCCTGGTGCGGACCTTGCAGAATGATAGCTCCTGTGGTGGAAGAACTGGCAGATGAATATGCCGGAAAAGTAACCGTCGGCAAATTAAACGTCGATGAGCAGGGGGAAATCTCCCAGAAATACGGCGTAATGAGTATCCCGACACTGCTGCTGATTAAAAACGGTGAAATCGTTGATAAGATCGTTGGCTTCAGAGGGAAACCAGATCTTGTAAAGGCTATTGAAGCGAAATTGTAATTAGAAAGATATACGGCCAGGCCTATCCCAAAATCGCCACCGGTGGCGATTTTGGGATAGGCCTTTTATGTAAGACATAAAGGAATCCTCGCGTTAAGACATGTCAACGGTTTCAGGCCACGGATGGCCTACTGTCGCGGTGCCATGGATGGCAAGGCGCGATGACTTATTGTAAAGCCCAGAGTTTTTGACATGTTAGCGAGGATTCTTGTTTGCGAGATGGTGAGTTGTTAAATATTCCACTGGATTGTTTAACGACTCACGTGTGAGCGGCGCATTTCGCGCTGTACGAGGCTACAACACCCCAGAAAAAGATATGACGCCCCTGATAATTGAAGCGCCTCATTGAGTTAAATTCAATTTTTAGCATAACATTGGATGATTTCACCTATATAAACACGGTGATAATCGTCCTGCTTATAGTTGCTTTCAATTGCCGGATCAAGAAAATGGCTCGGGTCCAAATCCTGATAATAGAGTTTTTTACATTCCATAACCAGTCTAGCTTCCTTAAAATAGACGGATCCAAATGGGCTTTCAACGGGTGTAATCCCCGTAGCGGAAGCTTTGTTCACATCTCTTCCGGAATTTGCTCCGCAGAAAGATAAAGCCTTTCGATAGTCTTCTTCAAAAAACGAAAGCGTAAAAGTATCATTTTCTTCCATAAACTGATAGGTATAACGCGAAGGCCGGACGAAACAAAAGCATACCTTCTTATTCCACAAAACACCGAATCCACCCCAACTGGCTGTCATCATATTATACTTTTCCATATTTCCCGCTGTGATCAGCATCCAGTCCTTTCCGACCAGTTTAAAGGGGTTATCCGTTAACTGCTCAGGTTTCACTAGCTTAAATTCATTATTCATCACAATATCTCCTATTAATATTTATTTTTGTCTTATATCCAAATAAGATGTTTTTAACCTACAATTAAGACATTCAATATTCTACTACATAAATGAACGGGATATTACATAACAAACGTGCTTTAAGCATGAGATCAGTCTGCGTGCCACAGTTCCGCTGCGAGCGGAGCACGATGTAGAAGCGCGGACTTTTTAAGGATTGTGCCATCCATGGCACGCGGGTATTGTGGCATGCAGACTTCCCCCGGATTATTCAATATTTCTTAAAGTATCCAACCGTTTATTCCTAAAATAAAGCCCCGTATCAACTGCGATCAGGCAAAAATTCAGGATATATAGTATAATGACATAATCGAACGAATAAATCATCTTGTGCAGGATGCCGGATAAATAGCCGATAAGTAATACAACCAGGAAAAACAGACTTTTTCCTTTCGCTGTTCTGGCCTTGTAGGACGAGTAGATCGAAAAAGGCCAGGCCGAACCAAAACATAGCAGCATAATCATTTCAAAAATACTCAACACAATCATTCCTTTAATTCTAGACTACGATAATTTTTGTTATCATTTTATTTGGTAGATTTTTTCTGCGAGGGAGTCTCTAATGATCATAAACAATATCCAGAGTATTGGCAAGATTTCTCCTTTGATAGATTTTACACAATTGAAAACCGGACAGCTTCTTCCGGTGGAAATCATCAGCAGAAATGGAAATCAGGAGGGACTGATCTCCATTTCCGGGCAAAAAATTAAAGCCCAGCTGGAACCGCAGTTTCTGGAAGGTGAAAGATTTCTGGCGGTTGTCAAAGAGGTCAATACGGAAGGCATTGTTTTGAGCCGGGTTAGTCAGAGCAACGGCCAGTTGAGCAGCTTGTCTGCGGAACAACTGTCTTCAATGATAACCAAAGGATTTGGCCTTTCAGCCGAGGAAGCGGACTTTCTGGTCAACAGCATGGTCAATCAGAACACGGCAGCAGGCAGCAAGAGTGCTCCGCCTGAAATACTATACCAGGCCGCTGATAAGCTGTGGACGATTTTACGGGAAGGAAAAAGCCAGGGTAATTTATTAAGCAAGACAGCTTTCGGAACAGCGCCGCAGGAGACAAATGCCGGCGCAGGGCGGGTATCCAGCCAGGCAGCCGGACAAGCTCTTCGGTTGACCTCGGAGCAGATCACAACGATTCTAAACAGGGGAATCAACCTGACTCCAGAGATATCCGTCATCCTGGCGAAATATCTGAATCAGCAAAACAGCGGTGTTCTTAAAACGATGCTAGCGGATCAGAATGCTGCAAATCAGGACTTAACAAATCAAAGTTCAACGAGTCAAAGTCCAGTAGATCAGAAATCTCCGCTCAGTACGCTTGCAGACCTGCTCTGGAAGATCATCCCGAAGTGGGAGGATACCAGTGGCGAGCAGTTTGAAAATATCCTGCATTATTTCAAAAGCCTCGGTCTTGAGCACGAGAATCAGCTGCTGCTCAAATTAAAGAATAATGCCGGTCAGGAAGCAGAACAAACGGAAAATGTAAAAACAATGCTCTTAAACGCGCTGGCTGAAGATTCTGCCTCTCCGGAAAGAAGCGCGCTGAAGGGTTTTCTGGATGAGATTACCGGACAGCAGATCTGGATCCAGACCGGGAATAAAGAAAATGCCGCCTATTTGCTTATGCATATCCCGCTGCAGAATAACAGTGAAATCTATGATTGTTCGCTTGCAGTGGAGAGTTCCCGCAAAGGCCATAAAGTGGATATTGAACACTGCCATCTGGCGCTGCAGGTCGAGACGGAACATCTTGACCTGCTCGGAGCCGACCTTACGCTTTACGACAACAAACTGCATATCTGCCTCTTAAACGATCATCCCGAGGAGTTGAATCCGCTCATTGAAGATCTCTATGATCAAATCAAGCAGAACTTCGCGGATATTGGCTTATCTTTAGAAAAACTATCACTGAAGACCTACGATGAATTCCCCCAGTTTGCGCATTTCCTGGCCGGAAAAAACTTTTCAGGGGTGGATATCAAAGGATGAAAAGGGAAAGTCCAAATAGTAAAAAACAAAATATGAAAAAAGCTGCTGCCCTGGCCTATGATCATGTTGGTGCTCCGAGGATTGTCGCCAAAGGGGAAGGGCATATGGCCCAAAAAATAATCGAATTGGCGGAAGAGCAGGGCATTCCGGTCCAAAATGACGACACCCTTGTAGAAGCCTTGATGCAGGTAGAGATGTCCAAGGAAATACCGCCTGAGCTCTATCAGGCGGTTGCTGAAGTACTGGCTTTTATTTATCGCTTGGATAAAATGAAGGGGACGAAGAAGGATACGCCTTAAACTGATTTTGGTTTAGTCCTTTTATTCAAATGCCTCTGGGCAAATATTTCAGCCACGCGTTCATTGCTGCCCAGCACAAGTCCATGCAGACGCCATTCCCGGAAAGTATGCCAGAATTTTTCTTCGGAGATACTGACCGTATACTTTTCGGATTCCTCGTCATACGGCCAAAAAACATCGATCCAGAGCTTCCCCTTATTGGTCAAAAATAAAATAAAGTGATGCAGTTCCGTATTCGCTGAGGTGAGATCCCTGATCAGGATGTGAGAGCGGCCGTCGGGGAAATCCGTTCGCAAATAGATTGGCTTCATCCTTTTCCTCCTGAAATTCGTATGATTTGATTGATTTGGCACCAATCAAGTTTCTTTATGATCTTCTCTGTATTTAGTTTATTAGGAATGTTATGATTTATTGTTAAGTGCGTATATTTTTTTTGAAGGGAGCTTGGCTGATTGAATCAGGCTTGTGTAATCCTATCTCTAATACGTCCGGGTACTCCCTCAGAACGTGGGTACCTGGCAGCTCTGCGCTTGGGAAAAGGGGTATTCCCAAAGTATCTGGTATTTTCGTTCCAAGGCGAAGGTGAAGCCCCAAGCAGAATGGAGCAGCATAAAAAAAGTCTTGAAGATTTTACCCATGATGCCCTTATATTCGTTTATGAGCATAAGAAAATCCTGCCGGATTTGAAAAAATATTTTGAAATTAATCTGAACCAGAACGTGATTGAGGTTCAGGAACTTGCCGCAGTGTTTTTCCCGGCAGTCAGCCAGCAAAGTTTAGAGGAAATAACCGATAAACTTAAGACAAAGAAACATTACATGTTTATATCTACGGCCCAGAAAAGAGTCCGGCTGACCCATGACCTGCTTCTGCAGTGCTGGGAAAAGGGGCTGAAGGCTGATCTGGGCTTCTTGAGCAAGCTGGAAGAATATACAAAAGGCCTTTCTTGTCAGCCTGTACTAACCGAATTGAAAAAAGAAATCGTGCGGACGTATCCGGACAGACCCATCCGTACTGCACCTTATCAGGGAGAGACGACACAAAATCTTTTTAGCCCCGGTACGGATGATTTGGCTGAAATTCCTGATTCGCCGGCTTGGGCTGTGCAGTGTTTCGGCCAGGACGGCTTACTCGCCAGCAATATTCCGGGGTTTGAAAACAGAGAGATTCAAACCGTCATGGCCGCTGAGATCCTGAAAGGGTTTACCGAAGCGACAGATGTTGTGATTGAAGCCGGTACAGGAACAGGGAAAACGCTTGCCTATCTGATTCCGGCACTCTGGTGGTCCAAAAGGCATCAGCAGAAGGTGATTGTTGCGACCCACACCATCACTTTGCAGGAGCAGCTCTTCAGCAAAGACCTTCCGCTGCTGCAGAAGATCCTGCCTTTCCCATTTGAAACAGCACTGCTTAAGGGTAAGAGCAATTATTTATGTCTGAAATGCCTTTATCAGGAATCGCTGTTTACGGATGATACAACCCATGATGAACAACTCCGGCAGGCCGCATTCTTTTCCTGGGCTTCTGAAACGAAAACCGGGGATTTTGGAGAACTGCCGAATAATCAAAGCTTCGTTCCGACTTATCGAAAATTTGGCGCGGATAATCCGGCCTGTCAACCCGGAGAGTGTTCCTTTACTTCACGTTGTTACCTTTATAATGCCAGGAAGAGAGCCGAGGCTGCTGATGTTCTTGTGATTAATCACTCCTTGCTCCTTGCCGACATCAAAACGAATTATAAGATTCTGCCGGAATACAGCAATCTTATCATTGATGAAGCGCATAATATTTACCAGACTGCGCTCAAGCAACTTGGATTTGAAATTTGCCTCGAACAGATGCTGCGGCTGACGGACAGTATCTATGGTGGGAAAGGCAATCTATTCGCTTATCTGAAAAGAAATCATGCTGTTTGGGCAGAGGTCTTCCCTGCCTTCAACTGGACCTATTTCAAAAGCAATCTTGAAGAGATTCCGGATCGCTGCAGGGCGGCTGCGGATCAGGCCCAGGAACTTTTCAGCATGCTGCAAAGCGTGCTTGGCCGACAGTTCAGTCTTCGCTTAGACCCAGAGAAGGTCGGCGAAGATATCCTGCAGATGATCCTGCTGGCCTCGGAAAATCTGATCATCAGGTTCAAAGGCATTGTGGAGGTGCTGGATAGAATTAATGCCTTTCTGGCTCTTGAAAGTGAGCAGCTAGAAGAAACCAGATATGAGATTAGCAGAATAAAAAGTGATATTGCCCAAATCGTTGACGGATTTGGCAAGATCGTTAGTAAAGGTGAGGAGGAACGTGTAACCTATCTCGAAAAAAGCAACACAGTCTATTTGAAAAACACGCTGATCAATGTTGCTCCGGTATTAAATAAAAAAATATTCAGTAAAAATAATTGTACGATTTTAACTTCTGCCACCTTAAGTGTCGGTGAGGATTTTACGTATTTGACCAGGGATATCGGAGTAGAGGACTATATCAGCCTGAAGCTGGATTCACCGTTTGATTATGAAAAACAAATGGTTTTCTGTGTCGTCAATGATTTATCTGTAAATCTACCGGAGGATAGGCTCGCAGAAAAGACTGCTTCATTTATTGGGAGAATTGCCGAAGAGATGAATGGAGGTACACTGGTATTATTTACTTCCCACCGGTATTTGCAGCGGGTATACCACTTGTTGGGGGATGAAGAATGCTGCCAGTACCTGAATGTGCTGGCCCAGGGGATTGACGGCACCAGGGAAGACCTTCTGCAGGAGTTTATGCAGAACAACAGCAGTGTCCTGCTTGGAACGAACAGCTTTTGGGAAGGCATCGATCTTCCCGGGGACATGCTGCGCTGTGTCATCATGGTCAGACTGCCGTTTTGGCCGCCGGATACGCCCATTCTGGAAGCGAAGGCCCGCCTGTTGGAAAGTCAGGGACTTGATCCGTTTTATGCGTTAAATTTGCCTGAAGCAATTATCCGCTTCAAGCAGGGTTTTGGACGTTTGATTCGAACGAGAGAGGATAAAGGAGTCGTGATTGTTCTGGATGACCGGATTATCAAAAAAAGGTATGGCCGATATTTTCTGCAGGCCCTGCCGATTACTTCTTTCTATCAGGGAAGTTCGGAGCGCGTCCTCCAAAAGGTTTCATCGGTTCAGGTACCCGTAATCGGCAATTCAAGAGCGTAAAGACGCAGAATATTCGGGAACTGATTTCACCCCTCATCTAACCTGTGCATATAGTAAGGCACAGGTTATTTTTTTGAGGAGGAATGGAAATGGTTCAGCCGGTAGATTGGTCCAATGTTGGCGTCAGGATCGTCCAGGGATTTTATACCACCATTGATGCCGTACGGCAGCTCGATACGCAGGAAGCTGCACTTGTCATGAAACTGTTGGGAAAATCCTGTACGAAGATGATGAAAGACGGTGTCGGACATCAATTTGGAATTGCCATGATTGAAACAAGTGAAAAATTGGCGCTCACAGATAAACTGACCTTTGAAGATGTTTTGAAAATGCTGACGTCAATCGTAGGAAAACTTTATTTCACGGCAAAAACTGCGGAGGAAATCGAACTAGTCAAACAGCTTGAAGATGCTGTCAAAAATTACCACGTCGTATAAAATCAGGCTGCCGCATAAATTATTCTCAAGACAGCAGTGCTGGAAGGAGGAAAAATCCTATGAAAATGTACTATATCAAGCTGCCTCAGTCCGTACTTAATCTTCTGAAAAAAATCTTCAACAAATAATTGCCGGGTGTCATGAATTTCCAATTTCCCTCCTATATTATAGTAAAAGGTTTAGGAGGGAAATTATGTTATTGAACCGTCATTTTTTTATACTTGTCTGCAGTATTTTTTTTATTGGCGTCATTGTATGGTGGCAGAATCCGAATACTGCAGTTTCAGCAATAGCCAATGGGCAAAGTTATGCAAATCCGAAGGCAGTGATTGAAGATTATTGGGAAAAGCTTGATTACAGGCAATTTGATCTTGCTTCGGCTCTGGCATCAGGACAGGCCGAAGCTACGAATAGCATACTGCAGCAGATGTTTCAGGATAATCCATTTTTAAGTGTTCAAAACGTGGAGATTCAAAACACTTCTGCGCAAAATAGTTATTTGGTTGAAATTACGACGGGGTCATCCATTGATCAAAGAAAAGTACTTACATACCAGATTATAGTAGAACAACAAGACGATGGTCTGAAAATCGTAGAGATGAGTCCCGAATAGAAAATTTGCATATCTTTAGTCACCTTGGGAACAATACAATCGACGATTGACAAAAATAATTTGGGGTGAACATCATGATTGCTTATGTAGAAAAAGAAGCCTGTATCGGATGTGGAGTATGTCCTGCAATTTGCCCGGACATTTTTGAAATGGATGATGACGGATTGGCTGTAACGCGTCAGGAACAGGTTCCGGAGACTCTTGAAGAATCAGCGCAGGAAGCAGCCGACGGTTGTCCGACGGAAGCAATTATCATCAGCTGAAACATCATGCAGATACGGTAACTCGTCAGAACAAGACAAAACTTTAATATTTACACTGAAATTCTCTTGAAGTTCGGGATAATATGTAGGACGAAAAATAAATTGGCTTATTTTAACGAAAAAAAATAATTCTCAAATATCGTTTTTTGCAGATGGGACAGGCCTTTGCAATAAATGCCAAAATTAGAAAGTGTTCCTTATTTTTTAAGAATTCGACATCTCCGCTGATTTATAATGATACTACCGGAAAAACGAACCGGGAAAAATATGATAAAGCGGGGAAATGTAGAGATGTCAAAAAAGGTAAAGATTATTGTAGCCGAGGATAATCGAAATCTATGTCAGATCCTTCAGGATTATATTTCAAAGGATGATAGCTTTGAGCTTGCTGGCGTAGCCTACAATGGACTTGAAGCTTGGGATTTGATTCAAAAACATGACCCGGATCTCGTCATTATGGATCTTGTGATGCCGAATCTTGATGGTTTGGAAGTCCTGGAAAGAATCAATGCTAGAACATCAGTCAGGAAACCCAAAGTCATATTATTAACGGCTTTCGGGCATGAAACACTGACGCATCAGGCCATGGTCATGGGGGTTGATTATTTTATCCTGAAACCATTTGATCTGGAAATTCTGGGAAAACGCATCAGGACGCTGACGCAGGATCTGGAAATCACAAATCCACCGCTGCTGCAGACTTGTTCCTCTGTTGCGTCGGTCGGAAGAGGGGTCAATATCAACGTAGAAGTAACGACAATGATGCACCAGCTCGGTATTCCGGCTCATGTCAAAGGATATCAATACATCAGAGATGCAATACTCATGGTAATCGAAGATGTTTCTTTACTCGGGGCTGTAACCAAAGAACTGTACCCGGCAATTGCTAAGAAATACAATACGGCTCCCAGCAGGGTGGAAAGAGGCATCAGACATGCCATTGAGCTGGCCTGGGAACGCGGACATATGGAAACGCTGAAGCGGATCTTCGGATATTCGATGAACATAGAACGTCAAAAACCTACCAATTCTGAATTCATTGCACTGCTCGCTGATAAGCTTCGGGTGATGAGTAAGGTTGGATAAATGAACGAACGAACAGTCAGTGTATAAAGATGTCTCAGAGAGGAGGCATCTTTTTATTTGCGCTGAAATAGATTACAATGAATCCTGAAGGAGTTGAAGATCGTGCAGGTGAAAGGAAAGTTCATTGTGCTCGAAGGCATCGATGGATCAGGCAAAGGAACGCAGATTGAGCGTCTGAAGGTATATCTTGAAACAGTACGCGGAGTAAAAACCATTCTAACCAGAGAACCAAGCCAGGGTCCGCTCGGGACAACGATCCGCCAGGTACTTTCAGGCCGGATCAACGGCGTGAATGACAGCTGTCTGGCGTTGCTGTTTGCTGCCGACCGGCTTGATCACAACAACAATCTGGTCATTCCTGCCCTGGAGCAGGGAAACTATGTGATCTGTGACAGATATATATGGTCTTCGTTTGCGTATCAGGGAATGAAAAATGATGAATCCTGGATTGGAGAAATCAATCAATATGCGGTGAAACCGGACCTTACACTTTTCATAAAGGTAAGCCCGGAAACATCGCTCAAGAGAATAGCAGCAGGCAGATTCCAGACCGAAATATTTGAAAACAGCGAGACGCTGCGGCACGTTGCTGATAATTACCAAAAGCTGTACAAACAGTGGCAAAAAAATGGGGAACCGGTTGTTGAAATCAATGGGGAAAAGGAGCCGGAGCTGGTTCAGCAAGACATCATTGCGGCTTTCCGATTATATTTTCCGGAGTAAGTGTTATTAAATTCTGAAAAGGACACAAAGTATAAGGAATGCCAGTCTCTTTGAGGCTGGCATATTAAATGTATATGGAATACTAAAAAATGAATTTTACGTTATTGTTAATGAACGATTTTTGCAATTTTGGGAAGCCAGTTTCTTTGGAGCATCAGCTGCTCCAGCCGGTAAGCCCAATCAAATCCCATGTTCAGCTCCTTGCGGAGACGATTCCCAATTTCCAGGTGATAGCTTTGATTAATGGCTGTCAATAAGGCCATTTGGCTGGAACTGTTCATTTCCAGCAGCAGCAACGCAATTTCCATATCACTGAAGTGCAAGTGGTCTGGTATATCCTGGTATTTTTCCAGGGACCGTTCGGGAAACTGTATGGTTGGCAGCTTGACGTCCTCGGATTGTAAAAAATCTTCACTCATTTCGACAGTTCTTTCTACCAGTGCATCGCGTGCATCTTTAAGCAGTACTCTGAGCTCCGGATCTTCGGCATGATTATACAGGGTGGTAATAATTGAGGCTTGAAAACGACCCATCAAGACAATCTGATATTGCAAACCCGCCTCAATATAATTAGCAGGTTCGTGATCAATTATATTTTGAACAATAGAATTGCTCTTGGCGGTCGCTTTTTCTAGAATATTCATCGTTAAATCCTCCTTTTTATATAGTAGGTTTAACGATTTATCTGTTTTTATGCTTGAAAACAATAAAATGCCGTAAAATATATATGATACTAAAAAAACACTGCAAGCACTTGCAATGTCTATTTTTTCTAATGGTGCGCCCGGTTGGATTCGAACCAACGACCTGCGGCCTCGGAAACCGTCACTCTATCCCCTGAGCTACGAGCGCAATAAAACTGCTACATTACTTTACTAAATAGAATTCTTTTTGTCAAGAATAATGTTGAAGAGAGTGTTGAAGAGAGCTTAGAGCAAATTGTCGGAGAAAGCTTGGATGACTAGATTAATTTGAGGTAAAACATGAACCTAAAAAAAATACCATGGCATTTTCTCAAAAGATTTTTTGGAATCATTATAGGCGCAGTGATTGTAGCTGTCAGCATTAATACATTGATCCTGCCCAACCAGATTGCTGACGGGGGAGTCACAGGAATCGCGATTCTGCTGCATTATCTGTTTCAATGGAATATAAGCATTCTGGTGGCCCTTCTGAATATTCCGTTATTCATTCTCGGCTACAAGTCAGTCGGCAGACAGCTGTTTTATTGGAGTATCCTAGGCGTAGGGACATTATCTGCTGCTCTGAAGTTTACAGATGTTTTGGCTCCGATAACAACAGATACGCTGCTGGCCTCTATTTTCGGGGGCGTTATATCCGGTATCGGGATGGGCATCATCTTTCGCTGTCGCGGCTCATTAGGCGGTACCGATATCCTGGCGATCGTGTTGAATAAAAGAATCCAATTTAGTGTCGGGCAGATCATCTTAATACTCGATGCGGTTGTCTTTATCGGAGCTGCACTGATCTTTAGCCCGGAAATGGCCATGTATGCAATGATTTATATGTTTATCGCTACCAAAGTGATCGATCTCGTCCAGGTCGGGTTGGACTATTCCAAGAGCGTTATGGTCGTCACAGAAAAGCCGGACGAGATTGCTGAGGATATCATCAATATTGTCGGCAGAGGCGTAACGTATCTTCAGGCCGAAGGGGCTTATTCACGTTTTCAAAAAAGAGTGGTCTACAGTATCGTAAATAGAGCACAGCTGACCCAGGTCAAAGAAATTGTCCACAAATATGACCCGGACGCTTTTGTGGCCATCGGCGATGTTTCAGAGGTCGTCGGCGAAGGGTTCCAGAGCTGGAAAGGGCATTAATAGATCGATTCGTACATCCCGTTTTCGAATAAAGGTAGATATTAGTTTACTCGGGTTAGTCTCCATAATGGATGGCCGCTTTCGGCTGTTGTGCCATCCGTGGCACGTCGCTCCTTGCCATCCATGGCATCACGACATTAGGCCATCCGTGGCCGTCAAAAAGCCGTGCTGCGCAATCCATGCTCCGCTTGGCGCCGGCCATCCATTACGGAGATCTAATCTGGAGTCATGGAAGTGTCTTTTGGAGCTAGCATCAATTTCGGATCGTTATTCTAGTAAAACGTTCTTAAAATAGCCCGCTCAAATAATGGGCTACATTATTGCATGCAGACCTGCTTGAATAATCCTATGATCAGTCTGGGGGCCACAGATACTCCTAATAATCCTATGATTAGTCTGCGTGCCACAGTTCCGCGACGAGCGAAGCCTGGATGGCGCAGCGCGGCCTTTTGTGTCAGGAGGACACAACGGCCGAAAGCGGTATTGTGGCACGCAGACTAGTCCTAACATACTAGTCTTGTAATGTAAAGAGGGTTATGTCGACAGATTTAGCGAGTAAATTGAGAACGCGATACAAGTGCTCATTACAGGCTCGAACCGGGCGGCCAGCTCTCTTGGGCATTGCTGAGCAGCTTGCCGACCGTCACAATTTCATAGTCCTTCGCTTTGAGCATCTTCAGAACAGTGGGGAGTGCCTCGGGCGTATCCGGCGCGGAATCAGAAGCGTGGAAGAGGATAACGTCGCCGGGGGAGGCTCCTTTATTTTTGGAGCGTCCGTTCATCACATAATTGACGATGGCGTCGGCTCCGGGTCTTTTCCAATCCAGGGAATCAACGCTCCATTGGATGACTTTGTAGCCCCTCTCGTTTGCGATCAAGATGACCTGGTTGTCATAGGCCCCGTTCGGAGCACGCAGCAGGTTGATTTTCTGGCCGCTTAAACGTTCCAGGGTTTCTTTGGAAGTATCGAGCTCTTTCATGAGGGAATCAGCTGTCAAGGTGTTTAAATCAACATGACGCCGCCCGTGGGAGCCAATTTCGTGGCCGTCCGCGGCAATGCGCTTGACTAGCTCCGGTTTTGTTTCGGCCCACGGAGATGAGAGAAAGAAAGTGGCCTTGATATTTTCTTTTTCTAGGATATCCAAAATCGGCTGCACATTTTCTTCACCCCAGCTGATATCAAAAGTAAGCGCAACCAGCTTTGTTTCGGTCTTGACGGAGTAAATGGGCTTTAAATTTCCGGTAACAACGGATACAACCTGTTCTTTGTTTACGGCCAAAACCGCAATCAGCATCAGGATCACGGTCCCCACCGCCAGCTTTTTTCTGTTCACCACAAAGACGCTCATTGTTTATCCCCCCTTAGAACCATGCTTATTCCGGGGAGCCGTAAATCATGTTAAATATAAAAAGGAGGTGTCTATAAAGACGCCTCCTTTCAGCATTTAAAGTTTAAATGTCCGGTATGATCCACCGTGTATCGCGGTGGCATTATTTTGGCCAGCGAACCCCAAAAATGATTTCCAGCAGATCGATCTTGAAAATGATTCTGAGGAGCAGGTGTAATACCAATAAAGAAATGAAAACGACCACGGCAACCTTGATAATCCAAAAGCCGATACTCAGGATGATGCCGAGCAGCGGTTTTAAAACCAGGTAGGCCAGATAAAGGCAGAGTATGAAAATCAGGGCTTTGGCGATGATCCAGAGAATATTTTTTGAAGATGGGCTTTTTGTGCTCATTACAATCCCTCCTGCAGGATGATTTACTTCATTGTTTTCAAGAGCAAAAACATTCATAGCGCCGGTTTGCTCCCTTAGATTCAGTATAGCATATTATAGACCAAATGAAGTTGCCCCAACTCATATATTGTAAAGAAAATTCAGGTATTGTGAAGAAAATTCACATATTTTGAAGAAAATTCAGGAGGGATACCATGGAGACCACACTGGAAGTATGGAGGAAGTATCTGGAAAATGGAATCAAATGCTTGGGTGACGGAAACACTGAAGAAGCTGAAAAAAGTCTGCAGATAAGCCTTATCGAGGCTGAAACACTGGAAATACCGGTGATTATTGCTTTTTCCCAGCGCTTGCTCGCAGCGGTCCAGGTGAAAAATAACAAATTGAATGATGCCGAAGCCGGATTCCGAAGGGCACTGGCCTGCTGCAAACAGCTGCATAACAATAAGGGGATTGCTGAAGCCAGGGCCGGATTGGCCAGCGTTTATTTCAGCCAGGGGAAGAATGCCAAAGCCATTTATTTATATAAGCAGGCTATCAGGGACTATCCGAGAGAAGCATCATCCCCGCGTTTAGCGGCCTTGTACTCCGATCTGGGCCAGGTTTATATAAAAATTAAAGAGTGGCAGGCTGCAGAAGAGACTTTTCTGCATGCCGAGAATCTCTGCCGGAAACATGGTTATCTGAGTGGGGAGGCAGAGATCAGCCTCTGTTTGGGAGAAATGTATTACAGTCAGGGGCAGAGAATTGCGGCGCAGGAAAGATTTTATCATGCCGCGAAGATCTATGCCAGGTTAGGCGAACAGGTTTCTCTGGCTAATGCGCTGCAATATATCGCCTTCTTGTACTTTGAAAAAGACAGGCTGCCGGAAGCCCTGCTTTTGCAGCAGAGAGTTGTTGCGCTGTATTTGAAAAACGGCCGTGATCATGAAGTCAGTGAAAGTTATTTCATGTTAAGTAATCTTCTTCAATGTTCGAAATTGCTGGATGAAGCAATCAGCAGCCTTGAGTTGTCCATTCAATACCATCAAGGAAGCGAATTCGGCTTTGCTGTGCGTTATTACAGTCTGGCCATCCTGTTGATTATGAAACAGGATTACTCGGAGGCGAAGAAACAGTATCTGGAAGCTCTGAAGTATTTCCAGTTCTTTGGTGACAGCTCCAAGATCGGCGAAATCAGCGAAGAATTAACATATCTTATCCGCTACGAGGATACTTTGTTTCAGGAGAATCTGTACAAACTGCTCGGCAAAAGGTTTTATGACGAGCCGGAACTGCCGAAAGGAGAAGCGATGTTAAAGCTTGCCAATCTTTTGATGAAGAAAGGCAAAAATATGGAAGCGCTGCGCTGCGGCTGGATCGCGCTGGTGTACGCCAGGTCGCTGCAGGATGAAACAAAAGAAATTGAGCTGCTGATTCAGGATTTGTCCCAGACTATCAGATATCAGAAAAAGACCTCCCGACTTTATCGGTAAAATCGTCTTAGAACTTTCAGAATGTAATTATACTTTCTGATATACCGAAAAAGGACTGTGAAAAAAATTGGGAATAGGTTAGAATAGATTATAAGCCAAAATAAGGTGGAGATGTTCACTTGAATCAACATGATCAGGTTCTGCTTGAAAGCTTTGAACGGATTTATTGTCTTTTAGAAAAAGAAACCCAAAATTTAACGGAGATCAAATCGGCTTATGCTGAAAAAATTCGCCAGTGGGAGGATGAGATCAAAGCGTATGCGATGATGATAGAGGAAATCTCCGTTCCGGCCAGGTTTATTCTTGAGCATATCCTGTCCCTGAAATTTAAGTCCGGTCAGATGGCAGTGGAAGCTGAGAATATCACCCAGGGTTTTTCTGGAATAGGGGACATCCGTGTGGAAAAATTCGGCATTATCAAAATCTCCACTGGAAACTTACAGCTTAGCTGGCGCGATGAACTGTATAATTACTTATTTTATCCTGATAAGGTGGAATTGCGGACAAACGACGAAAGGACGACGATTAAACTGTTCTTTTCCCAGCAATTTGACGGGAAGGATATTCAAAGATTTTCTGCGGTTACGGAAAGCCGTCAGTTGTTATATATTCACCCAGCATTGAAAAAGTATTTAGAACCATGTCAATCCTAAAATTTTAAATATAAGATTTATGGTTGACATGGTACTGTAGGAGTAAAAGTTTTAAACAATTGAAGGGAGCGCTGAGAATTGAATTATACGAAAGAAGATGTCTTGCGAGAGGCGTATGAAAAGGGCGTAAAATTCATGAGACTTCAGTTTACCGATATTTTCGGAGTATTAAAGAATGTCTCTATTCCGGTAGAACAACTTGAGAAAGCCCTGGACGGAGAAATGATGTTTGACGGTTCTTCCATTGAAGGCTTTGTGCGTATTGAGGAGTCGGACATGTACCTAAGACCCGACCCTGACACATTTGTCGTCTTCCCGTGGAGGCCTGCTGAAGGCGGGGTAGCGAGACTCATCTGTGATGTCTATAATCCTGACGGGACGCCATTCAACGGTTGCCCCCGCAATACACTAAAAAAAGTACTGGCAGAAGCCTCAGAAATGGGTTTCAAATGCTACATAGGACCGGAGCTGGAATTTTTCCTGTTCCATGTCGACACTGAGGGCAGACCGACCCTGATTACCCATGATAAAGCCGGTTATTTTGACATGACACCGGTTGATTTAGGGGAGAGTGCCAGAAGAGATATGGTTCTGGCGCTGGAACAGATGAATTTTGAAATTGAAGCCTCCCATCATGAAGTTGCTCCCGGACAGCATGAGATTGACTTCAAATATGCCGATGCCTTGGAAATGGCTGATAAAATGGTCACCTTCAGATTTGTCGTCCGGACGATTGCCCAGCGGCACGGACTGCATGCGACATTTATGCCAAAACCGATCTTTGGGATCAATGGCTCCGGAATGCATGTCAACCAGTCTTTATTCAAAAATGGCAAAAACGTTTTCTATGATCAGGAAGGACCGATGAACCTTTCGAGCGAAGCGTATCATTATATTGCCGGCATTATGGAGCATGCGAAGGCTTTCACAGCGATTACCAATCCTACGGTCAATTCGTATAAAAGGCTCGTTCCGGGCTATGAAGCGCCCTGCTATATTGCCTGGTCGGGCCGCAACCGGAGTCCGCTGATACGTATTCCGGCCAAGAGGGGTTCTTCAACCCGTATTGAGTTAAGAAGCCCGGATCCCTCCTGCAATCCTTATCTGGCTTTAGCGGTCCAGATTAAGGCCGGACTGGATGGGATCAAACGGAAACTTAACCCGCCCGAAGCCGTTGATTTGAATATTTTTGCCATGGATGACAGGCAAAGAAAAGAGATGGGGATTGACTCGCTTCCCGGAGATCTCAAAGAGGCTTTAACGCTATTAAGCAATGATGAAGTCATCAAAGATGCCCTCGGCGAGCACATCTATTCCCGATTTGTTGCAGCAAAGACCGAAGAATATGACAGCTTCCGCATCGCCGTGCATAAATGGGAAATCGACAGATATCTCGAAATATATTAGCCGCAGAGCACGCGTAATGATAGATGGCTAAAATTGTCAACCTAGTACCTTGTCAACTTTAAAACTGTAATATAATGGGGAGCAGATTTCTTTTAAGACAAGGCGGAGGATTGAGGCATACCGAGCGTATGGTGATTGACGACAACGCAGTATTAACAGAAATCTGCCGCCAGGATATATAGATTTAGGGTTGACATGGTACTAGGCAAGGGTTAGGGATATATTCCTTAACCCTTATTCTTCCCTGGTACCGCGTTGAATTATGTTAGCTATCCTGCTCCGCCCACAGCGGAACTGTGGCCCTCCATGACATTAACATAAAAAATCGGTGAGTAAGTTTTCTCGCAGGGGGTATTCTAAACAGTGTTTATCAGCCAGTTCAACCAATTAGCTTTTCAATACATAGAGAATTATGAAGTACAAAAGGCGCCCCCGGTTACGATAATTGCCGGCCAGGAAGGACTGGGCAAGACCCAGCTACTGAATTGTATCCTGCAAAAGATGAAGCCGCAAAAGGTGAAGACTGTCCTGATCGATGCAGATAAATTTTCAAAGAAATTTGCGTTTGCGGCCCAAAATGGCAGCCTTAACAGCTTTCGTCGCTCTGTGCGTTCTAATGACCTTTTCCTGCTTGATAATATTAATGTGCTGCAAGGGAAAAAGAAAACACTTGAAGAACTGTTCCATACCGTAGATACCATTCTGGCACAAGGCGGAAAGACGGTCATTACATATCAGGGCAGTACACCCAACTTTGACTTTTTGAACCAGCGGTTTGCATCAAGGCTTAAAAGCGGATTTTTCCTCTATTTAAAGGACCCGGCAGCCGAGGAGATCGAGCATTTCATCGCGTATCGTCTTACCGGAGATTTGTTTCAGGAGATCCTGCCCTGCCAGTCGGCGCTTCTTTCCGGAATTAAAAATATGAAGCAGGCTGTAAAGATTGCTGAACAGCTAAAAAAAGACATTCAGCCGGCAAACTTTGCGGAGGAGAAAATCCATGTACCTCAGTCCGAAAAATTATTTCACTTTCCAGGCATTGGAGAACAGGCCAATCTCGTTGTTTCTATCGTTTGTGAATGCTGCGGTTTGGAAAAAGACAAAGTCCTGGGCAGTACGAAAAAAAGGGAGATTGTGGAAGCAAGGCAAATGGTGTATCTCCTGCTGCATGAGATATTTCAGTGCCCCTATCGTGATATTGCGTCCTATTTTCGAAAAAACACCGGAAGTCTGACAAATCAGTCTGAAAAGATACGGGAGAGAAAACAGGCGTTGTTTGAAACTTTATGTAAAAAACTGTATAATGCTGAAAAGGAGAGATCTTATGGGCGCGGATAGCAAGGTTGCAGTTTTAACCAGCGGAGGGGATGCTCCCGGAATGAACACCGCGATACGGGCGGTTGTTCGCAAGGGCATTTACCATGATCTCCGGGTATATGGGGTTTTCCATGGTTATGATGGGCTTCTGCGCGGTGAAATAAAAGAAATGGAGCTGGGTTCAGTTGCAGATATTGTGCATCGCGGCGGAACAGTCCTGAAAACTGCCAGATGTGAAGAAATGTTTACAGCTGAAGGCCAGCGTCAGGCCGCGGATCAGCTGAAGGCCAAAGGAATCGAAGCGCTCGTGGTCATTGGCGGAGATGGTTCTTACCGCGGAGCAAAAAAACTTGCCGAATGGGGTATCAAAGTCATTGGCGTGCCGGGTACGATTGACAATGACATTGCCGGCACAGATTCAACGATTGGTTTTGACACGGCGGTGAACACCGTTGTTGAGGCTGTAAGCAAATTAAGAGATACCGCTTCATCCCATGAACGGACTTTTCTTGTCGAAGTCATGGGCAGAAACTGCGGAGATATTGCCCTCCACTCAGGACTCGCGATTGGTGCCGAATCGATCCTGACTCCCGAAATTCCTTTTGATCTTCAGGAAATCAGTGAGAAACTGCTGCGGGGATATCGGAGAGGAAAAAATCACAGTATTATTATTTGTGCCGAAGGAGCAGGGGATATCCGTGAAATTGCTTCAGGCTTAAAAAAATATTCCGGATTGGAAAACCGAGTGACGATTCTCGGTCACATTCAACGCGGAGGAGCGCCCTCGGCGGCCGATTCTTTGCTTGGAGCAATGATGGGCGGCAAGGCCATTGAAGCGCTGATGGAGGGAAAATCTGAGGTGATGATCTCTCATTTCCAAAATGAGATTGTGGACAGGCCACTGGAACTCGCTTTTAAGGAAAAGAAAATGTTTAACCGTAAGCTCTATGAGCTGGCTAACGAGCTGGCTATTTAACGATATATAACTTTGCGAGGTGGGAAGAGAAGTGGAGACTGTTTTTGCCCTTGATATCGGCACCAGAGTCGTTATTGGACTTGTGGCGCAAAAGAGTGAATCGGGATATGAAGTCATAGCCAGTGCGCGGACCGAACATACGCAAAGGGCGATGTATGACGGACAGGTTCATGATGTGAACGAAGTCGCTAAAGCTGTATCCTATGTAAAGCATGAACTTGAGCATAAACTAAACTGCAAATTGACAAAAGTGGCTGTGGCTGCAGCAGGCAGGGCACTTTGTACCGAAACAGCGACGGTCACGAGAGAGGAAGTTCTGCCGACACACTGGGAACAGGAAGAAGTCCTGGCCATGGAAATGGAAGCTGTCCAAAAGGCCATGAAGAAAATCTCGGCTGAAGAGACAGATAATATCCTATTCTACTGTGTCGGATACAGTACGGTGAAGCAGCTGCTCGAAGACCAGCAGATTACAACGCTGGTCGGGCAGAGGGGAAAAAAAGCAGAAATCACGGTTATTTCTTCGTTTTTACCGAGAACGGTTGTCGATGGCCTTATTGCAGTTTTAGCAAGGGCGGGGCTTGAGATGGCCAGTTTGACGCTGGAACCGATTGCCGCCGGACTGGCCGCAATTCCCGGAGATATGAGAAGACTGAATCTGGCCCTCGTGGATATCGGGGCAGGGACAGCAGATATTGCATTTACCAAGGAAGGCACTTTCTTTGCCTATGGAATGGTGCCCATGGCCGGCGATGAGGTCACAGAAGCAATCTGTTCCAATTATCTGGTCGATTTTCAGGAAGGCGAAAGGATTAAAAAACAGCTGAACGGGAACGATCCAAATCCAAACAGCCTGATTGACATCGTCAATTTCTTCGGAGCCAGGTCCTCTGTCACACGTCAGGAAATTCTGGATGTCATTAAACCGACCGTTCAGGTGATTGCCGAAAGGATCGGCGGAGAAATCCTGCTGCTGAATAACAGCTGTTCACCCCAGGCTGTGATCATGGTCGGGGGAGGTAGCCTTACTCCCTTGATGGGAGATATTTTGTCAAAGGTGATTAATCTTTCCCGGGGTAGAATCGGCATTCAAGTCCGCGAAAGGTTGTCCGCGGTCTCCGGCCAGGAAGAAGATTTATTTGGTTCGGATGTCATTACGCCGATAGGAATTGCAATTTCCGCGCTGGATAATAAAGGTCTCCATTATTATGCAGTCAATGTAAATAACACGAATATTCCGTTGTTTGAACTGCAGCTTGCTACGGTGGCGGAAGGGCTTCTCGCAGCAGGCATCCAGCCGAAAACGTTCTTTGGACGTCCGGGATCGGCGCTGATCTATAAGCTAAACGGTGAGATTCAGGTTATTAAAGGAGAGTTGGGAAGTCCAGCGGTGATTACAGTCAATGGCCAGTCGGCCAAGCTGGATCAGAGGCTTAGTCAGGGTGACGAGGTCACCTTTATGCCGGGTCATTCAGGAGAAGATGCCAAAGCGCAGGTCAAAGATGTCATTTCCCGGCCCGCAGCGAAGAAGATTATCTGGGATGGCAAGGAAGAGGAATTCAATCCGTTCATCTATCTGAACAATAAACCGGCAGATGAAGAAGACTGGCTTGAGGATGGCTGCAGCCTGCTTGTAAAAATGAATGAAACGCTCTATGATTTACTGGCCATGAAAGGCATTAATCTCAATAAAATAAACAAAAAGAAAATCAAAGTCAACAATCAGCCCCGGGAACTGGTATCGGATATGGAGATTATCGTAAATGGTTACGCTGTAACCAAAGACTGTGTTATTAATAACAACGATCGTATCGATATTCTTGAGAAAAAAATATTGATCAGGGATTTGGCGCTGGAAGCCGAACCGATGATTTTTACGGTTAACGGAGAAGCGTTCAGTTTACCGCCGCTTGAAGCAAAGATCTACTGCAAAGGAAGGGTCATTCAGGAAGATGAGCCTATCGAAGACGGTATGGAAATCAGAGTGGAAGGTTTTTCGCGCAAACCCATTTTGTCGGAACTATTTCCGTATATAAATCTTGCTGAAAACTCAATTTCGGGCGGAAAACTGGAAATGCAGGTCAATGGCAGTGAAGCTCATTTTACGACCGAGCTGAATCAGGGAGACCGTATTATTGTCAACTGGATCAACAAATTTGCGCTCGCCAGATAAAAAAAGAAAACCCCCAGCTGGGGGCGATAGGCCAAGGGCCTAGGTGGAAAGGGTTAAGGAGTATACACCCAGCAGTATAGTCGGAAACAGCCGTACTTGTCCCGTTTTTTCACCCAACAGCATGTTCTGGAGGGTGAATAGTTCAGGAGAGCGGTTTAACGCACTACATGGACCGCGTCATTTCTTCATCACGGCTCCGATACTCCCACCGATCACACCCGCTATGGGACTAATCAGGACTTTCTTGAGCAGTATTTTCCAAGAAGGATCACCCGCATAGAAAATGTAATAAATCAATAGGGTGACCACAAAAAAACCGATTCCAACAGCCAGTCCGTACAGAAGTCCTCTTGCTCCGGATTGATACGCAATGTAAAAACTGGCGATGAGTACGCCAATTCCGGCAGCGAGCAGCGAGTAAAGGAAAGATTCCTGCACCGAAGTAAAAAAGTAGACCAGACTCAGAACAACGGTCAGCAGAAATGAGATAACAATGGCCAGCGCTATACCTTTGGTAACTAACGACAGCTGAAACGGTTTTGACATACGGCAGCCTCCCTTTTCTCCAATTTCTGTACACCATATGCTTGGCCCATATAACTTATGACTTAAAAGCTTAGACAAAGTTTGAAATAAAAAAGGTTTAGGGAGAAGGCGATCAAGATGAAAAAAATGATTCCAGATTTTAAAAAGATGAGCGAACAGGAAAAAAAGATTACGATGCTGACAGCCTATGATTTTCCGACGGCACGAATCGTGGAAAAAGCCGGCGTCGATGTAATCCTTGTGGGTGATTCGCTTGGGATGGTCATCTTAGGATATGACTCAACCGTTCCAGTGACAATGGAGGATATGCTGCATCATGCCAAAGCTGTCCGCCGGGGTGCTCCAAGTACTTTCATGATTGTGGATATGCCTTATCTGACCTATGCGAGGCCTGAAGATGCGTTGCGCAATGCCGGAAGGCTGATGCAGGAGGGTGGAGCCGACGCTGTTAAACTCGAGGGCGGGGAGGAATACCGCGAGATTATCAGCTTTCTGACCAAAGCCGGGATTCCTGTTGTCGGACACATTGGTTTGACGCCTCAAACCGCCGGCCTGCTGGGCGGATATAAAGTCCAGGGAACAGAAATACACAGCGCTTCCAAACTTTTGCGTGATGCCGGAATTCTGGCTCAAGCCGGTGTTTTTATGCTGGTCCTGGAAGCAATACCGGCGCTACTCGCGGCAAAGATCACACAGTCGATATCCGTACCGACCATTGGCATTGGTGCCGGAAATCAATGCGACGGCCAGGTCCTGGTTATTCATGACATGATTGGCGCTTCGGACAAGACTGTACCGACTTTCGTCAAACAATACGCAATGATTGAATCCCTGATCGTTGATGCTGTGCAAAAATATTGCGCGGAAGTCAAAGACACCGCGTTTCCTTCCGACAAACATTCTTTTTCCATGAAGGAAGAGGTTTTAAACAAGCTGACCTGACAGACAAATAATTTATTAATTTTTCGAAATAGTTTTAGCAGGCTTAATATTATTTTTAAAAAATTAATATATTTTTACAATTTAAGTGAAAATAATCATTAATTTATGATATAATACAATAAACTATTTGGTTGTTTTATTTTTGCTTGGAAGGATGAATAACATTGAAGCTGAAAGATAAGACGTACAATAAGTTCTTGGAGTTTTTTGAGAAGGTGTCCAAGAAACATGAAGAAGATCAGTTTGAGATTGCCTATTCCGAAATACAACGTGAGACAGGCGTGGCAAGTATTACCCTGAAAAAAGCGCTGAAGGTGCTGGAAGACGACAAGATTATTGAAATCAATCAGGGCAGAAATACCCGATATGGCAAGATCAGGTATCTAAATAAATTGAATGCCAATTCAAAAGATCCCGCTAATAGAACAAGAACGCTTGCTTTAGTGGATGATGGAACGGTGAATCCAGGGACACTGCATCAAATCAAGAATATGTCCAGTCTCGTCGAACAGCTGCGGCAGAGGGTACGTACCCAGGAGATGACGATTTCTGTGATTTTGGACAGACTTGCTGATTTGGAAGATAGAGTGCATCGCTAAAACATAATTGGTTTTCCAGTTGTTTCTAGAGGATTTTTCTTCACCCCGGTGTTATAATAGCTATGATGCTGCTCTGTTTGTATGGACTATCATGGTTTTGATCCTATTTTTTTCTCGGGAACTGAGTAGTGGCAGGTCGTGTACATCATGCTTTGCAAAAAGAAGATGGAAAGATCTGTCTAGGTACCCACCTGCATGTGCAGGGTCAGAAAACCAGATGTCTAACGGCAAAGCGGGAAGAGGATGTCCAACGGACATCCTCTTTAAAATTTATGAGGAATTCTATGGAGGAGAAAGTGTCTAATTCTAAATTTCTGGCTATAATTCCGTTAATGGTTTTAATATTGTTTGAGACGGTCTCACGCGGAAGTTTCGTCCATACACTGGTCTGGGTAGTATGCCAACCGAATCAATTTATTGCCACGTATGCTATTCTGTTTGGACTGATTAATGCTTTTTATCTTTTGCCCCGGCGTTTGTACCTGTCCATTGCAGTAGTCATTCTAACCGGCCTTTCCTTTATTGCGCTGGTCAGCAGGGAAAAACTACTCCTAAGAGGAGAGCCTTTGCTGCCCTGGGATTTAAACCTTGGGAAGGAAGCCGCGAATATTTCCCAGAGCTTTCAGGATCTGCCGATCGCTTTTATGTTGGGACTCGTGATTTTGCTCATCGCTGCGATCATCCTGATCATTCGTTACATACCAAGAGAAGAGTACCTTTCGGCTCAAAAAGTCCCCATTGCGGTACTGTCTTTTCTCTTGCTGTTTAATCTGGTTGCCCATACTTCTATGCAAAAGACCTTCAACTGCCGGCTTGTAAACTGGAGCCAGCAGTCCAATTACGAAGAAAATGGCTTGATTATAGGCTTTATGATGAATTATAAAGCCTATTCGGATAATGCTCCGGCTTCTTACCAAAAAGAAGAAATTGAAAAGATCATTGCTCAGACCAAAACTGATTACACGGTTGATCCGGATTTTACCCCAAATGTCATCTTTGTGCAAAGTGAGGCTTTCTGGGATCCGACGCTGATGAAAGAAGTAAGCTTCAGTGAAGATCCAATTCCGTATTTTCATTATCTGCAAAAAAATTATTCAGGCGGAAAGATAGTTGTTCCTGTCTTTGCCGGAGGAACGGTGAATACAGAGTTTGAAGTTCTAACAGGGTATTCCTGCCAGTTTCTCCCGGCAGGGATCATTCCGTATGTCCAGTACGCAACCAGGGATATGGATGCTCTGCCCGCAATTTACAAAAAGCAGGGCTATGAGGCTACGGCAATTCATACTTACCATAACTGGTTTTACCGCCGCAATATTGTTTTCGAAGAGATGGGATTTGACAAATTTATCAGCAAGGAATTTTTTACAGATCCGGAGAAGAAAGGAACTTATATCCGTGATACGGAGCTTACGAAGAAGATTCTGCAGCAGCTTGGACAGAATGATAAACCCGATTTTATCTATGCGATTTCTATGGAGGCTCATGGACCTTATGCGGAAAAACCTAATGCCGGAAATACGATTCAGGTTCAGGGCGACTTTTCAGCTAAAAATAAAATACTTCTGGAGAATTACGTCAATACGATTTCTGACGTCGATCAGTCCCTGAAAGCATTGATTGAAGGTCTAAATAAGATTGATGAACCAACGATCGTTGTTTTTTATGGAGACCATTTGCCTTTGCTCGGCAATAGTTCCGAAGTGTATAAAGAAGCTGACTTTTTTCAGGATGGAGGAAGTTACAGCGATTATTTAAACAAATATACGGTGCCATTTGTTATCTGGGACAATTTTTCTACCCAGAAAGATAAAAATATTTGCATTTCTTCCAGCTTTTTGGGGCCATATATTCTGGAAAAAAGCAAAAAAGAAGGAAATACGCTGATGGATTTCCTCTATTCCTTATATGAAAAAGGGTCGGACGTGATGGCCGCCGCGCAATATCAGAAGAATGAAAAAATCACCGAAGCAGAATCCGCGGACTATGAAATGCTGCAATATGATTCCCTGATTGGCAATGCGTATGTCTATGAGCTTAAACCACAGGATAAACCTGTTCAGAATGCTTTGTACCTGCTTGGAGAACGTTTTCCCAAGATCGAAAAGGTCCTTCGTCTGAGTGGAAATGTGATTCAGGTTCAAGGGGAAAACTTCCTGCCGGATTATCAGATTTATATTGATGATACCCTGGTTAAAACGAAGTACGTAAGTAATACTGTCTTAACAGCCGTCTTGCCGAAATCAATCCAGAATGAGACTGAGCCTGTCAGCCTTCTTTTAAAGATGATCGACAGCCTCAATAATGTTATTTCGGAATCAAATACGTATTCATTCTCGTGTACGGATGGCGCCTCCATCGATGATAAATAAGCGCGGCCATCCATTACGGAGATTAAACCCAAAGCTAATGTATTTGCGTTTTATGGTGTACTATTGGCCCATTCTTCATCAAACAGCGCTGCAACTTTTTTGGCGACAGCAGGGGAAGGGATAGTCAAAGAACCTTCGTGATTAATAACAAAAGAAGGATATGTCCAGGCAGAATTGGAAACAAACAGCGTTGTCTGATCAAAAATACCGAAATTCGCACCCATCGCTTTTTTGTCAGGATGATTGTAATAGCGCAATTCGATCTGGGCGTCCTTTAATTCCTGAATAGCATCGGGCGAGGTAATTGCACTGGAAAGGCTGACGATCACTTTCACGTTACAGCCTCTTTTTTTTGCCTCCAACAGGGCATCGATTATATCGTCTTTACTCAGTTGTTCGGTTTCTATTAAGACCTCAGACGCAGCAGCGTTGATTAAATTAAGAAGCTGCTGTTTAACATTGACAGCAATGGCAAAGGTAATATTGTCTTCTGGTAATTTGGAAGTATCCGGTAAATCAAGCGACAGTGTTGTCGTATAGTTCCAGTCTTTGCCGAAGGATTTGTCCATGACACCGACAGAGTCTCCGGATAGTTTTACAGCCATGCTGTGCGCATCGAAGCCTTTGGCGGTCCAGTCCTTTCCGTAAAAAACAGCCGTTTTGTGATCAACAACCATATAGCGTACTGTCTGGTACTGTCCTTTCTCAGCAGGATAGTACTGGACCGATATGTTTTCATTTTTTAGTGCTTTGATGGTTGAGGTATTATCTCTCTGCCATTGATCGAGCAGCAGTCTTACTTCGATGCCCGAATGCGCTTTTGTAATCAGTAAATTAATGATTTCCTGATCATTCAGACTGGACAGCTCGATATAAATGGATTGTTTGGCCTGATTGATTACATTCAAAGTTAGCGGACGGATAGCGGCTCCGTCTAGGTAAAGCGCACCAGCTGGCAAGTTTGATACTGGATTGGACTCATCATCAGCGGAAAACGAGAATATTTTGCTGCATCCGGACATCGTTGGGACAGATATCACGATGATCATCAGGATGATCAGGAAGGGTACTTTTGCTTTGGACAAAATATCAGCCTCTTTACCAATAAATTGAGCTTTGGCAACTCTTCTCTTATTATACATATTTTTAGAGATAAATAACGAAAAAAATAGTTCCAATTGGAAAAATATCTGATTGAAAGGCTATTTGATGAGCGGTTCTCCAGCCAAATAAAAGGTAAATCATGGAAAGAGGAAGAATAACTATCCAGTACCATGTTAACCTGAATCTACAATAATTTTAAGGTTAACAAGGCACTCACTCGTCTTTAAAGAAGATTTTATATTTAGGGGTGTTGATATGGGAAACCGCTTGCGTCTCAAGACAAAAATGCAGATCAATTGGCTGCTTTTCATGGGTGAAGAACAGCAGGCTCTAGAAATCCTGTTTGGAATCTTAAACACAGAAAATATCTCCGATGCCCTGTATCTGGCAGAAGTGAAAACACTGATTAATCATAAGGTTTTCAAGGAAGCTCAGGCCTATTTGGAAGCAGCAATCATCTATAGCGAAGAGCCCGGACAGCTGGCCGAAGTGCATTTTTTACTAGCCCGCTGCTGTCATGGACAGGGCTTTGTCAATGATGCTTTGATTCATCTCGAAAATGCGCTTCAGCTGGAAGCGAACAGTACGTACTGGAATCTGCAGACGGATTGTTATCTCGAACTTGGGGAATGGCAGGAAGCTATTAATTGTCTGGATAAGTCTCTGCGTTCCTCACCTGGAGATGCCGATATCCTTTTTCGACTTGGCAGCATCTATCAGTTCCAGGGGCAGTACAGGGAAGCTTTAAACTGTTTCAGCGGCTGCTGTAAAGTGAAGCCGTATCAGCCGGAATACTGGGAAATGAAAGCTGAGATGCAGCTGAAAATGAATCAGACCGAGGATGCGGTCGAATCTTTCCATAAAGCGATCAAATGCGGGGGGCATTTCAGCCTGATGTCCAGGCTGGCCTACTGCTATGCGCAGACCGGCCAGCAGAGCAAAGCCCGGAAGCTGTTCCAGAAAGTATTAAAACATGACCCGGATGATCTTGATGCCCTATGCAATCTGGCCGGCATTTACCACGAGTTCCAGCAGGACGACCAGGCTTACCGATTACTCAGAAAAGCCTATACGCTCAAGAATAACGACACCTTGCTGCTGAATAATTTAGGCTTTATCTGTTTTCAGCTCGGAAGAACGCGCAAAGCAATTGAGTATTATCAGAATGCCCTGAAAATTGATCCGGAAGATAAAACGGTGCTCTATAATTTAAGTGTCTGCATGACTGAAAAAGGGCTGTGGGACGACGCCAAAATTATCCTGGAACGACTGGTCTCCATGGATAGCAAAAACAGCGCGGCCTGGATCCTGCTTGGAAATACGTATGAAGAAATGTCCAACACGAAGGTGGCAGTCGACTGTTACAATAAATCTTTTGGTTTAACGGTTAAAAAAGCCATTTAAGATCAGACTCCCCAAAGAGGTTTCATTATCATTTATTTTCTGGTACAATTATAGAAACGTTTTTGGGGGGCATTACCATGGCAGACTGGAATCCAGAGGCCTATTTAAAATTTGAGAAAGAAAGATCCAAACCGTCACGTGATTTGGTCAGCCGTATTAAGCTTGAACAGCCTGAAAACATCCTGGATGTGGGCTGCGGTCCGGGTAATAGCACCCGTGTTTTAGCGGAAAGATGGAAGAATGCGGCGATCACAGCCATTGATAATTCACATGCCATGCTTGAAATTGCCAAAGCCACAAATCCGTCAGTGCGTTGGTTATTACGGGATGCGGGACTGGACATTTCCGACCTTGGCCAGTATGACCTCATATTCTCCAATGCGGCCTTCCAATGGATTCCTGATAATGATCTTCTTATCTCCAGACTGTTTGCCATGCTGAAACCCCGCGGCATATTAGCCGTCCAAGTTCCGTTTGTCAATGAAATGCTGATTCATCAGCTGCTTTTAGACCTCGTATCCTCTGCGAAGTGGTCCGGTTATTTTAATCACATCGCGATTTCCTATAAGGTCCATGCTCCTGAATATTATTATGATGTTCTCTGTGATTTAACACCGGAAATCGAATTATGGGAAACCAGGTATTACCATTTGATGAACAGTTATGAGGATATCCTGGATCTGTATCGAAGCACCGGGTTGAGACCCTACTTGGATTGTCTTCATGAAGACGAAAAGCAAAAAGAATTTGAGAATGATCTGATGCTGGAAATTATGAAGTATTATTCCGGCTCGAAAGACGGTAAAATTTTATTTACCTTTGACCGTGTATTCTTTACAGCAACGCGGTGCTTTGATTAGCATTGACGTTAACTTTAATTAGCAGAAAATATTTGTATTGCGCATAATATGAAGAAGATGGCGGGACGCATCGGAACTAAAGTTTTGTTTCGTTACGTCTCCTTATTTTTTATACCGTAATCTGCTGAGTGAGCATAGTCTGATTGGGGAATAACAATTTTGTCCCGTGCTGTCGTTTCTTTACTTATATCCGTAGATTTGTTAAAGTAAATTTAAAGAAAAGGAGGCTTTTTGGCATGAAGTTAGTCAAGGAAAAAGACTTGCCGGGGATCGGGAAAAAGTATCAGCTGGACACCCGGTCTGGAGATAAGCTGGTTGTGATCGTCCATGATGACGGGCGCCGGGAAATGTATCACTATTACCTCGAGGATCCGAATGAATCGATCTCGATGGTAACACTTGATGATGAAGAATCGCGTTGTATTGCCTCTATTCTGGGCGGAATGGCCTATCGCCCCAAAGATCTGGATACTGTTGAGGTAGCCATCGGGGATATGGTACTCGAATGGTACAGGATTGAAACGGGGGCTTATGCGATTGGCAAATCAATCGGTGAGATGCAGGTCCGGAAGCGGACCGGCGGGACGATTATTGCGATGGTGAAAAAAGACCAAAATAAAACGATCAATCCCAATCCTGACATCGTTCTTCAGGAAGGTGCAACGATTGTCATTCTGGGAGAAAAAGAACAGGTGAAAGCTGCTAAGGGACTCCTGTTTCACGGGAGTGTTCATTAATGGAGCATTTGATACTGGAAGTTGGTCTCGCTCTGGCTTTATCGGCCGTGGCGGGGATGATCGCCGGTAAATTGCGGATTTCCATTGTGCCTATTCTGATTATTGCGGGGATGGTTGTTGGACCTCATGCTCCTCATATTGGGGTATTTGATTTCAGGTTTATTCAGTCAGCCGCGCTCATCGACTTCATGGGAAAGATGGGTGTTTTATTTTTACTATTCTCTCTCGGATTAGAATTCTCAATCAAACAGCTGATGGCATCGGGACCGTCGATTCTCCGCAGCGGCCTCATCTATATGCTCATCAACTTTTCTGTTGCGCTGCTGTACCCATTGCTTTTAGGTTGGCCCGTCAAAGAAATCCTGGTTGTAGCAGGGATGATGACAATTTCGTCAAGCGCTATTGTAGCTAAAGTCATCGTAGAGTTAAAACGAGCTGCGAACGATGAGACAGAAATTATCCTAGGGCTGATGATGTTTCAGGATGTGTTTGTGGCAATCTATTTATCCGTTGTCTCTGGTTTGGTTCTTTCCGGTTCGACTTCGACCGTTACAGTCCTGCTTACAGCAGTTGTTGCACTTGGATTTATCGGGGCATTTCTGTTTTTGGGCCATAAGCTCGTTCCGTGGCTGAACCGCCGGCTGGATATTCCTTCGGACGAGACATTTTTACTGGTGACTTTTGCGGCGGTGACGTTGGTTGCGGGGATTTCCGAAACCCTGAATATTGCCGAGGCCATCGGAGCAATGCTACTCGGCCTAGTAATGGCGGAGACGGAGCATCGCGAGCGGATTGAACACATTATTGTTCCTTTTCGTGATTTTTTCGGCGCATTATTCTTCTTCAGTTTCGGTCTAAGCATCGATCCTTTTACGCTGGGTGGCGCTGTTTGGCCGGTCCTTGGCGCAGTACTGCTGACGCTTCTTGGCAATACGATTGCTGGATTTATAGCCGGAAGGAGAGCTCAGCTGTCTCATCGCGCTTCGCTCAGGATTGGCTTAACGATCCTGTCACGTGGTGAATTTTCGATTATACTCGCCACACTGGCCCTATCAGGAGGCTTGCTGGGAGTCCTGCAGCCGTTTTCTGCCTTGTATGTGCTTATTCTCGCCATATTGGGCCCCATACTGACCAAGGAATCCAGTCTGGTGTATAAGTTAATTGGGCCGATCCTTAAATGGCCGGAGCTGCCTGAAAAACGCAGGTTAAAACTTTAAGTAAAATTATGATGATAAATTGTCGAGAGAATTGTGTATCTGCAGAAAATAGTAAAAAAATAATAGTAAAAAATAATTTGGTCAAATCGAAAATAAATGATACAATTCAAGTTGACCTAATTAATAAAATATTCCGCTAATTTACACCATAACAGGAGGCGATCATGATGGCTATAGATCATGCGAAAATAGAACGAGCTGTAAGGGATATTTTAGAAGCAATCGGAGAGGATCCGGAAAGAGAGGGCCTTAAGGATACTCCCAAAAGAGTTGCCAGATTTTATGAGGAAGCTTTTGCCGGACTTCATGAAGATCCGAGTAAAAACCTGTCTGTATTGTTTTCGGAAAACCACGAGGAAATGGTATTGGTCAGAGATATTCCGATTTATTCAATGTGTGAGCATCACCTGCTTCCTTTTGTTGGACAGGCCCACATTGCGTATATACCGAGACACGGCAAGGTGACAGGATTATCGAAGCTGGCCAGAGTTGCCGAAGACTACGCCAGAAGGCCGCAGCTACAGGAAAGATTGACAAGCCAGATTGCGGATACTGTGAATGAAATGCTTAATCCGCGCGGTGTTATTGTCGTCATTGAAGCTGAGCATATGTGCATGACCGTACGCGGAATTAAAAAACCCGGCGCGCAGACCGTTACATCAGCAGTCAGAGGAATGTTTGAAACCAGCGCTGCCACCAGGGCAGAGGCGTTCTCATTAATTATGGGCAGACATTAATCCAATAATAAGCGGCAGAATGATGGAGGCTAGTTTTGCATGAAAATCCTGCTGACAAATGATGATGGTTATTTTGCTGCCGGTCTCAGGACCATGTATGATGTTTTGGCGGCGGACCATCAGCATGAGATCTACGTTGTGGCTCCGGAAGGGCAGCGATCAGCTGTTGGACGGTCTATCACCCTGTTTCAGCCAATCTTCGTGACCCATCATTCCTTGCCAGACAATCATATTGGTGTATCTGTCAACGGCACACCGACAGACTGTGTCAAACTGGCAATACAGGGGGACATTCTTCCTGCCAAGCCGGATTTGATCATATCCGGAATTAATCACGGACCGAATCTCGGTTCGGATGTATTCTACTCAGGTACTGTGGCAGCCGCAATGGAGGGTGCCCTGTTAGGTATACGTTCCATAGCGGTATCACTTGCCAATTATGATTACGAAGACTATATGCCAAGCGCTTTGCTCATCAAACGCTTGATTGATACGAACAGCCCCTTGCTTCAGTATCAGAGCGGCCTCTTGAATATTAATGTGCCGCCCTGCGACAGGGAGGAATGGAAGGGAAAAAGAGTCACCAGACTAGGCAGGTCTGTTTACGACAATGCCTTCGAAAACAGAAAATCTCCTTATGGCAGAGAGTATTATTGGATTACCGGAACGCTCGTTTTTGAAGAAGAACAGGATACCGACCTCAGGGCAATTCAGGAAGGGTATGTTTCGATCACGCCTTTACACTGTGACCTGACCGATTACGAACGGTTAAAGACGATAGAAAATTTGCTATAGGGAGGAGAAATGTATGGGCTTTTGGGTTTTTTTCTTCTATTTTGGTGTGTTTGTTATTATTTTCTGGCTGAGCCGGGAAAAAGGCGGAAAGAATAATCTTAAAAAATTATTTATTATTCCGATCGTTCTTGCTGTCATCATTACGCTGCTGTCTGTGGTAAAAATTTATTTTATTTATAAGATCATACTTATTTTGATTTTTTTGGTCGTAGCTCTGCTTACGTATTGGCAGTGGGGAAGCAAGATCCGAAATTTTTGGCGGTGAAAGTAAAACTGAAGCGTACGCTTGAAGTTGGGACGCTATTTGTTCTTAGGCCAAAACCTTAAAGACCGCCATGTTTTCTTTATTTCTTTCATCGGAATACCTCCTTGAAAAATCAGAATCGCAAAATAGACCATGCTTCCGACAAGAAGAGCGGTAAGACTCGGAAGCAGCGGTGTTTGGCCCGGTACCAGCCATAAGATGCTTTTGAGCACAGCTGTCATAGCAAGCCCGGCCAGGACCGGCTGAAGGATCATGGATTTCAGATCAGCTTGTAGTCCGATGTGCTTGTTTATGGCATAAAGGTTTAAGAAAGCCATCATGGCAAAACCAAATACATAAGTTAAAGCGGTACCCACGAGACCAAATTTCGGAATTCCAGTCAGGTAGAAAAGAAGCGGAATCCGGAATACTGCAGTGATAACCGAATGGGCCAGCGGTAAAAAGGTTTTGCCGAGCCCCTGTAGAATTCCTGTGGTCGTCTGTTGAACATAGGCAAACAGCCCGCCCAAGGCTAATACTTTCAACACTGCAGACACATGGTCACTTTTGAATAGGTGCGTAAGCGGTTCAGCAAAAAAATAAAGTGCAATGACACACGGCAATCCAAGCATAATGGTATAGCGGACCGCGTCTATGCTTTTATTCCTGGCAGCCCGGACATCATTTCGGACCATTGCTTCGGAAATAGCCGGGACAAGCGATGTCGCCAGCGCAAATGTAAAGACACTTGGAAACGAGAGCAGCGTAAGTGCAGTCCCGCTGAACTCTCCAAAGAGAGAGGTGGCGTTCCTGGCCGAATAGCCGGCAAGCTGAAGCTGTTTGGGAATAATGACGGTATCCAAAGAAGACAGCCCTGTAGCCATCAGCCTGCTTCCGGTTACGGGCAAGGACAAACTGATCAGCTCCGGCATGACGGGTTTGGATTGTCCGCCGTTTTGATTTCCATAAGGCAGGTGCTTGCGCTGCACCAGATATTGAATCAGAATCACAAGCAAACCAACGATCTCCCCACAGAGCATTCCTGCTGCAAGACCGGCTGCTGCCCATTCAATGCCTTTCTTTAATAAATATACGGAAAGAGAAAAGCCGATCCCGATCCGGAAGATTTGTTCACAAATCTGGCTGACCGCTGAAGGGACCATGTTCTGCAGTCCCTGGAAATATCCCCGGAACGCAGAGGCCACAGATACGATAAAGATCGACGGGATACAGATCTGAAAAACAATTCCGACGCGCTCATCCGCAAAGAAACTGTGAACAATCAGCGATCTGTTCAGGTACAGCGTGATGGTAACCAGCAGACCGGAAATAAATAAAGTCAGGAAAGCTGTCCGGAATACTCTCCGGGCTTCAGCATAGCGGCCAATAGAGACTCTTTCGGCAACCATTTTGGAGACAGCCAGTGGTATTCCTGCTGTGGTTAAGACCAGTGCAGTCATATAGACCGGAAATACCATATAGAACAATCCGTACGCTTCACTACCGATATAATGCATAATCAGGTATTGGTAGACAAACCCGAGCAGACGGTTGACCAGATTCGCCCCAAAAAGAATGACTGCACCATAAATGAGGTTGTTTCTGGGCATTTTTTCCTCCCTGACCGGTACTCTGTCAGAGTACATATAGTTGATTTCTATTCAACTTATGCGCTGGGAAAGGAGGTCATGCTCCAAGTTTTTTCAGGGATGCAGTTTTTTTTAGAGGATTTGTGGAAACCGCAGAGAATTAAAGAGAATTAAACATGTTATAATTTAATATTGAGTGATGTTCGAGTGCAATAGTCTTGTTTAAGTCAAGTTATTAAAAAGAATAGACAAAGGGGAGATTATTCTTGAAAAGCTATGACACCAAGAGTATTCGTAATATCTGTCTTGTTGGGCACGGAGGTTCAGGTAAAACGTCACTGGTAGAGGCCATGCTTTTTAATGCCGGAGTAACGAACCGCATCGGGAAAGTAAACGATGGAAACACCGTCTCAGATTACCTTCAAGAGGAAGTACAACGTCACATTTCAATTAGCACTTCATTAATTCCGATCGAGCATAAGGATGTTAAAGTTAATGTTCTCGATACACCCGGTTATTCCGATTTTATCGGTGAAGTCATCAGCGCTTTGCGCGTCGTGGAAACAAGTGTTTTTGTGATCAGCGGGGTTGATGGTTTAGAAGTTCAGGCCGAGATCATCTGGGATCTGGTCGAAGAAAAACAAATTCCTAAAATTATTTTTATCAATAAACTGGACAGAGAAAATGCCAATGCAGAAAAGGTACTGGATCAGCTGAAATCAACTTATTCGAATACTCGTTTTGTTCAAATGCAGATTCCAATTGGCAAAGAGGCAGGATTCGAAGGTGTAGTTGGTCTGTTCCAAACCGACATACCTGATCAATATACAGATGATATTGCCGTATTGAAAGAAGCACTGGCTGAAGCTGCAGCTGAAGCCGATGATGACATCCTGATGAAATATCTGGATGGAGAGTCCCTGAATGATGAAGAATTAAAGACGATCACAGCCAAAGGGCTTGCTCAGAATATGATCGTTCCGGTTTTATTCGGTTCGGTAGAAAAAAATCTGGGCGTGAAGGAATTCATTCAATTCCTGGCAGACAATGTGCCTGCGCCTACACCTATCGACAAAAAAGCCGCGTTGGTCTTTAAGACACTTGCCGACCCCTATCTCGGCAAAATGACTTTCTTCAAAGCTTATGGCGGAATGTTTACCAGTGAGACAGTTGTCTACAATGCGAACCGGGAAGTCGAGGAGAAACTCGGCCAGCTGTTTTATCTGAGAGGGAAGAACCAGGATAATACGGCCAGCGTCCAAGCCGGCGATATTGCCGTCGTTGCGAAACTTCAGGAGACAAAAACAGGAGATACTTTTACAACGAAAGAGAAAGGTATCCAGCTGAACGGAATCGAATTTCCAAAACCAGCGCTATCGCTTTCTGTCAAACCGAAGAGCAAGGGTGATGAAGATAAGCTCGGATCCGCGCTGGCTAGGTTAGTCGATGAAGATCCGACCATCAGCGTCGGCAAAAACACAGAAACTAAACAGACGATTTTAAGCGGGCTCGGTGAAATGCAGCTCGATATTGTTGGTGAAAAACTGGCCAGAAAATTTGGTGTTGCCGTCGAGACCGAAGTACCGAAAGTCCCTTACAGAGAAACGATCAAAAAATTGGTGCAAGTTGAAGGTAAACACAAGAAACAAAGCGGCGGCCATGGCCAATACGGACACGTTTGGATTAAGATGCAGCCAAACCCGGAAAAAGACTTTGAATTTAAAGAAGAAGTTTTCGGTGGAGCGGTTCCAAGAAACTATTTCCCTGCTGTTGAAAAAGGTCTGCGCGAAGCAGTTGCTGATGGTTTCCTGGCTGGCTATCCGATGACGAATGTAAAATTCACGTTGTATGACGGTTCCTATCACAGCGTGGACTCGTCAGAAATGGCATTTAAGCTTGCGGCACATCTTGCTTTCAAGAAAGGCGCTGAGATGGCCAACGCGGTATTGATGGAACCGGTCGTTGAGGCCGAGGTCAAGGTTCCTGAAGCATTCATGGGTGATGTCATCGGAGATTTGAACTCCAAACGCGGCAAGGTCCTTGGCATGGAACCCGACGGCAAATGCCAGGTGATTAAAGCCCATGTGCCCCAATCCGAAATGATGCGTTATTCCATTGACCTCAAAGCTATGACCCAGGGAAGAGGCACGTTCACGACCAAGTTCATCGGGTACGAGGAAGTTCCGGCAAGATTATCCGACGCGCTGGTCGCCCAGCTCAAGAAAGAGCACCAGCATCACGAGTAACGCTGAATGCACGAATAAAGCTGAATGATTGTAGGTAAGCTAAAGCCGCTGACGAATGATTTTGTCAGCGGTTTCTTGTCGTTTGCCGTGCCAACATCTCCGCAGAGGATAAGACCTGCAGCAAGTTAACTCATAGTTAACTTTTTTTATAATTGTTAACGACGATTCCGTTGAGTAAAAAAAATAAGCAGACTATAATGAACTTGAAAATCAAAACTTAAGAATTGAAAATGAGGTAAGACCTATGACCAAAATCAACATTGGCAAAATGATTGCAGCCCGAAGAAAAGAAAAAAGGCTCACCCAGGAAGAACTGGCCGAATACCTTGGGGTATCCAAACCGGCGGTTTCCAAGTGGGAATCAGGGCAAAGCTATCCGGATATTATGCTTTTGCCTATATTGGCGGCCTTCTTCAACGTAAGCGTTGATGAGCTTCTGGGGTATGAAGCTCAAATGACAAGGGAGGATATAAGAAAACTGTACCGCAGACTGGCAAATGCTTTTGCTGCTGAGCCCTTTGACCAAACCTACGCCGAATGCCTGGCGACTATCAAGAAGTATCATTCGTGCTGGAATCTGGTTTATTCCATCGCGCAGCTGCTGGTTAACCACGCACCGCTTGCCGGCGGACCAGACCGGATGAACGACGTTTTGCGGGAAGCCTCGGGATATTTTGAGTGTGTGGAAAAGAACAGCGGCGACGCGGCACTGGCCAGAGAGGCGCTTTCCTTGCGAGCCTACTGTTGCCTGGCCCTGCAGGAGCCTGCCCAAGCGATCGAACTGCTCGAAGGGACCGAGGAAGGACCGATATCAATGGGAATACTGCTGGCCAAAGCCTATGCGATGAAAGGTGACAGCGACCGCGCCAAACGTTATCTCCAGCAATCTATTTACACGAATGTAGCCAGTCTTTTCGGGGCTTTTCCCGACCTCATGGCGCTTTATGCAGATGCTCCGGAAAAAACGGATGCCTGTCTGCAAAAGGTGCTGAGTCTTGGGGAGGTGTTTCAGCTCAAAGAGATGCAGCCGTCCCATTATTTCACGGTGTATCTCACGGCAGCCGCGCTTTACTCAGCGCAGAACCGTAATGAAAAAGCGCTGGATATGTTGGAAGCATACGCGGATATCATTTTTCAAAAGAATACTTTCCCGTTAAAACTAAAAGGAAATTCATTTTTTGACATGCTGCAGCCGTATTTTGAATCTCTCAATTTGGGAGGAGATGCTCCGCGCAGCGATAAACTCATCCGTAAAGATTTGAAGAGCGTTGTGGTGGATAATCCTGCGTTTCAAAGTCTTAAATCGGAGGAGCGTTATCAGAAACTTTGGCGGCGACTTGAATCGATGGAGGAGGAAGTCTGATGGAAGATCTGATGTCCTATTTACCTTTTCTAATTCCGATCATGGTGATCGAACTTGCCCTGGCAGCAGCTGCGCTCGTTCATATTTTCCGGCACAGGACTTACCGCATCGGCAATCAGGTGCTTTGGGTAATTGTCGTTGTCCTGTTCCAGATTATCGGCCCTATCTTGTATTTTACCTTAGGCAAAGGTGACGACTAATGGAAATTCTGAAGCTGGAACATGTCAAGAAAAACTTCGGGGGTCTTCCGGTCATACAGGATTTGAGCTTCTCGGTCTCCGAAAGCTCCGTCTTTGGCCTGATAGGAAAGAACGGAGCAGGGAAGACAACTACCATGAAAATGCTTTTGGGTTTTTTAAAGTCTGACGCCGGAGAAATCAAAGTGTGCGGGGAAAAAGTCGCTTACGGAGACACAAGAACCAACAGGCATGTGGGTTATCTTCCGGATGTGCCGGAGTTTTACAGTTACATGACACCCGTCGAATATTTAAGACTGTGCGGGGAAATCTCCGGTCAGAAGCCTCGCCCAATCCGGAAAAAGACGGAAGAACTGCTGGCCCTTGTAGGGTTGGAGAACAGCAATCGAAAAATAAGCGGTTTTTCCCGAGGAATGAAACAGCGGCTGGGGATTGCCCAGGCTCTGATGAACGAGCCGCGGCTCTTGATCTGCGACGAACCGACGTCCGCGCTTGACCCCGTTGGCAGAAAAGAGATATTGGATATTTTGTCCGTTGCCGGACAGCAGACCGCCATTTTAATTTCCACCCATATTTTATCCGATGTGGAACGGCTCTGTGATCATATTGGGATTCTGAACGATGGCAAGCTTGTTTTACAAGGAAAACTCTCCGATATCAAGAATAGCTATCGCCATAGCTCTCTCCGGATCGAGTTGGCGGATCAAGACGGCGTTGCTGTTCTTGCCGGGAAGCTTGCAAATCTTCCGTTTGTATCTGCGGTAGAGGCCAAAGAAAATTTTCTGACCGTCCGCCTTGAGGACGTGGCTAAGGAAGGGCTAAGAATTATGGAACTGCTGCTCAGGGAACAGGTTTTCGTTTTGAAATATGAAGTACTTGAACCTTCGCTGGAAGATGTGTTCTTGGAGGTTATTCAATGAACGGTCTGATCGCTTTTACTAAAAAAGAATTTCTGGAGCAAGTCCGCAGCTATAAAGCCGTTATCATGGTTTCAGTACTGTTCTTATTCGGTATGACGAGTCCCTTACTGGCAAAGATGACGCCCGATATTTTTGCCCAGCTGACCGTTCAGGGAATATCCATCAGCATGCCGGAGCCGACAGTCCTGGATGCCTATGGCCAATTCTTCAAGAATATGAGCCAAATGGGTTTGATCGTCTTGCTGCTTGTCTTTAACGTTATGCTCTCCCAGGAAGTGACACGCGGTACGCTGGTCATCCTTCTTGCTAAGGGGTTGTCTCGATCTGCGGTCATCATGTCAAAATATTTGGCGTCTTTGATTTTGTGGACGGTGAGCTATGTCCTTGCCGCAGTCACCGATTATGGATATACTGTTTATCTGTTTGGGAGCTTCTCCTTGCCTCATCTGTTTTTCTCCTTATTTTGCCTATGGCTGTTCGGTGTTTTTCTCCTGGCAGTCCTTCTGCTGGCCAGCACACTTGCATCGGGGAATTACGGAGGACTTCTTCTGACAGCCACAGTCATGATGGTCCTGATGATCGCCAATGTGTTCCCAGCATTTCAAAAATGGAATCCGGTCGCACTTGCCTCGGATAACATTACGCTGCTTACAAATGCGGAAGCAATTGGCGGCATGTCCGTAACAGCTTGGACGACGCTGCTGATGATTGTGTTATGCCTGATTCTCTCAATCATAGTGTTCAGGAAAAAGAAACTGTAAGGCAAAGTACGATGATGCGTTATTTCATTGACCGCTGACAAATTATTTTGGCAGCGGTCTTCAATTTCCCATAAGGATTTATGGAAAAACAAGGAATGTATTGAACAATGTTGAATTATATGCAATAAATAAATATTTGCAAAAAGAGTAATTGGCATATTGTAAAGGATGCTGAAATCTGTTTTCTATAAACAAATTTTCAAGCACAATTAATTACTATAGTGGATAACCTTTTTCTGTATATAAATGGAGGGGTGGGCTAAAATGATACTTCTATCACCAGGATTTTGGGCTGCTATGTTAAGTTTTGCACTTGTTATGTGGGTAATTAAAATGCTTTGGAGAATTGACAAGAATGTAAAATCTATTGAGAGAAAATTGGATGCTACTTCAAATAAGAAAGATGATTCATTGTAGGATAAACACAATCTGAGAGAATATGAATGGAATATGCAGACTACGGACGCTGCGTAAATGTAAGCTGTAGAAGGTAAGGAGTGGGGTTATTGTCACAGGTTATAAAAGAGAAGACTATACTGTGTCCCGTAATGGATTTTGTTTGAGTATCCACATAGATTATAGCGGTGATTTAAATGGGGAGATTGATTGAGGATGGGAAAAAATAAAAAGGTAATTATCGGATGGATAGGTGTGTTCATAACCGTTATATTGTCAAGTGTATGGGCTTATTGGGGAGCTTTTGAAAATTTCCATGAAGGCTGGTACTCAACTTCCATCTGGGAAAACCTCTTTATGTTTTTGTTTCAATATATGTTATTTGCTATTATCTTTGTATTATTAGCATTAGTTATATTAAGATGGAAAAGAATAGGTTTTCTACTACATCTAATTTTTGGTGGCTTTTGTATTTGTTTTTTTTCCGGTGCTAGTTTTAATGTGCTAGGATTATTGATTATTATACCTTTTGCTGTTCTTGGGCTACTTTATTATTTTGGGGAGCCTGAGCCTAAGAAATGGGCATACAGGTTAATCATAATTGTTCCATTAGTTATTACTTTAGTTATTTCAATCCCTCAAGCTATTAAAGTGTCCCAAAGAACTAATGATAATAATTTTGGTATGAGAATAGTAGAAGGGAATGGTGTAACTCTGGCTTGGGCACCAAGAGGGCCTGGCTGGCCGGATAAAGGGACTTCCTGGAAAGAGGCGCAAGATATATGCAAGTATTTATCAGCGGATGGTACAACCATTATGAAGGAAGAGCAAAATATTTGGCGCTTGCCAACAGTGGATGAAGCAGTTCGTTCTATGATGCTTCACGACGAAAATGTAGGTGGAGTCTGGTATCCGGAAGAAGAGAAGGCCGTCTATGATAGAACGCCAGATAAAGAAACACCTTTATGGGATATACATTCCAAGGTAATCTATTACTGGACTTCAGATACATCAGTAAAGGATGAACAACAGGCATATGTCATTGTCTATCATGGAGGTATATTTGATAAAAGGAAGATCGATCAACAAGATTATATGAGTTTTAGAGCTGTCAAAGAGTAGCTCAATAACGCTATAGAAGTGATAATTCTAAGTTTAAGTTGCGGGAATTTATTATTATCAAAGGGCCTCCTTATTATATTTGGAGGTTCATCTTATAGTGCCGACTTCCCAAAACACTTTGTTTGTACATTAAAAGGAAAAATAGTAATCATTAATTTCAATGCTCCCCTAAAATAAATTGACTCGACCCTTAGGGTGGGGTTTATAATGACTGTGAAGGTGGGATAACGGTGAAGAATCGAATAAAAATTGGCGATTTCGTTAAATTAACTGGAAGTACATTGAAAACAATTATCTATTACCATAAGATCGGTTTACTGCAAGAACCCGAGCGCTCACAGGGAGGATACCGCTTATATGGGCCGGAAGAGCTAACTCGTATGCAATTAATCAATCACTTGAAATCCCTCGGGCTGGATCTGAAACGTATTAAAGAAGTATTAGGTGATATACACTACAACAAGACATTGCGGGAAGTCTTACAATCCTTACAAATTGATCTACTAAACGAGAAGAAAAGCCTTGAGGAACGAATAGCAAAAATCCAATTGTTGCTGAGTGAAGAAAAAGTACGACTAGATGAGGATATTTATGATTCCCCTTCTTTTCAAATGATCACTGAGATATTAAAACCGGAGCAAATTGAAAACTATGCGCGAACCTGCCCGGAACTCTTCGATCAACAACGAAAATTGTTTGGCATTTTGGATGATTTCCAGTGGGGAGAGGACTACCAGGAAACTTTTCGAGCATTGGCCGGATATTTCCAAGATCACCCTGAGCAATATCAAATTTCTTTGGATTATGGAGTGCGTCTGTCCAACCTTTCCCAACTATCCGAAGATGATCCGAAGATTGAAATGCTAGCTCGGGAATCTGTAGAATTTATTAAAAGTATACCTCAGTTAAGAAAGATGTTATGCAACCAGTCAGGTATAAAGAAACCCCTTGAAAGCTTATACAATGATATGGTAGCCAACGTTATTTCACCGGCTCGGATGAAACATGGGCAACTCTTCCAAAAATATCTTAACTCATAATTTTTTATTACAACATTACTTCTGAAAAGTTTTGTTTCATGGTCATAAAAAGTCATTAGTCATTATTGCTAAGATTGGAGGCGATTTCAGTGGAAGGAAGTAATAAATTGTCAAAGCGAAAAGCCTATCTTTTTCCGATAATAATGATGATTGTGATGGGCGTCATCATATTTCTTCCAGCCGGTTCTTTTAGGTTTTGGCAGGCGTGGATATGGTGGTTGGGTTTATCTGTACTGATGATTTTTACAACAGCTTTTTTCTTGAAGAAAAGTCCTGAATTACTAGCAAGAAGAATGAAGTTTAACGAAAAAGAAATAACTCGAAAACCCCCCGCCATCCTAAACTTGTATTTTCTCGGATTCATAATTCCCGGTTTTGATTTTCGTTTTCATTGGTCGTCTGTGCCTTTATGGATTATTATCACATCGAATGCTATTGTTTTCTTAGGCTATATATTTATTATCCTTGTCTTTAAAGAAAACAGTTTTGCTTCAACTGTCATCCAGGTCGAGCAAGAACAGCAGGTTATAACAACAGGCCCCTACGCCATTGTTCGCCATCCGATGTACTTAGGAATGTTATTAATGTCGCTTTTTTCTCCTCTAGCTTTAGGCTCTTACTGGGCAATAATACCTTCACTCATGATAATACCATCATTAATACTAAGGATAAAAAGTGAAGAGGAAGTACTACTAAAAAGCTTACCGGGGTACAACGATTATTGTTTAAAGACACGTTACCGTTTGATTCCGTCAATCTGGTAATTAGTTTGAAATTAAGGCATGACATTTGTCATAAATATAAGGAGCTGACACTGGCATGTTTGAAAGACTGGTTGAAGCAAAAATTCAAGAAGCCATTAGAAACGGCGAATTTGATAACCTTCCTTTGGGCAAACCCATTAATCTGGATGACTGGGCAAGTCTTCCAGAGGATATGCGTGCTGGATATATGTTGTTAAAGAATGCAGGATACGCACCAGAAGAAGTGCATCTGTTAAAAGACATCGGAGAATTACGTGAGCAGTTAGCCGGAAATAATAGCCAAGAAGAAAAAGCAATTATCATTAAAAAGCTCAGAGAGACAGAATTAAAATACAATTTGTTAAAGGAACTAAGAACCCGAAGAAAATAATTAGTTTTGATTTCAAAAATTTTGTGGAGAAGACATGAGTACCAATAATATGTTTTTCAATATTTATTACTGCAATGACAGGCAACTCAATGGGTTTGAAGCTTTTCCCCAAAAGATTACAAAGATGGTCCGCCACCAAAATATCTTATAAAAGAAGGGGCACTGTTCTATCTTTCACCCGGGTTACTTCATGACATATGCTATGTGTTGCAGATTTCATACAAGACTAATCAACTAATTTTAGACCGTAAGGCCAAGGGGCGTGTATTATTCCTATTAAATCATTTGAAAGTATTGATCAAAAGGTAGAACCAATTAACCCTTCGAAGATGCAAGTCGACAGACAGGAGGTGCATGATGAATCACATTTTAATTGTCGAGGATGATACGGCCCTGAGCAATGGTATTGTTCTGGCCCTTAAAGAAGATCATTGCACCTTTGTGCAGGCGTATGACATTGCCGCGGCCAAGAAACAGCTAAAGACCAACTTCTTTCATTTGGTGATACTCGATGTCAATTTACCGGATGGAAACGGTCTTGACCTTCTAGCTGAGATCCGTAAGAAATTGGCTTTGCCTGTAATTGTCCTGACTGCCAATGATTTAGAAACTGATATTGTAACCGGGTTTGAGCTTGGGGCGGATGACTATATCACAAAACCTTTCAGTCTGATGGTACTGCGGGCCAGAGTGGGCGTCCAACTGCGGAAGGGCAGGCATCAGGTTCGCGATACCGTAAAGATTGACGGGTTTTCCTTTTCCTTTGCAAGGATGGAGTTCAGGAGAGGCGGCAAACCCATTGAACTCAGCAAAACCGAGCAGAAACTGCTCCGGGTCTTAATAGAAAACAGGGGAAAAACTATTTCCCGTACAGATTTGGTGGACAGGATTTGGACAGATGGGGCCGAGTATGTTGACGAGAATGCCTTGTCGGTTACGATAAAAAGACTGCGTGATAAATTGGAAGAGCTTCCGTCTGCACCGCAATATATCAAAACGGTCTATGGCATTGGCTACACCTGGGCGGTGCAGTGAGATGAATACACTTGATTACACCTGTATCGGGATTACCATTGCTGCGGTATGCGCGGCCGTGATGGTGATTGTCCTTAACCGTCAAAGAACAAAGAAAACGTTTGAAAAAATTGAAGATGTGTTGGACACAGCCATAAACGGTAGCTTTGCCCAAGGGGTTTTTGATGAATCTGCTTTATCCGCGGTGGAATCTAAGCTTGCACGGTATCTTTCCAAATGTGCGGTATCCTCCAAGAATTTGCTTGCGGAAAAGGATAAAATAAAAGAGCTGATTTCTGATATTTCCCATCAGACCAAAACACCCCTTGCCAATATCCTGCTTTATTCACAGCTGCTCAGTGAACACGAATTGCCGGAAGACTGTAAAGTTTGTGTGCAAGCCTTGTCTGCACAGGCGGAAAAGCTGAATTTTCTCATAAATGCTTTGGTGAAAATATCACGGCTGGAAACGGGTATTATTACTGTTTCACCGAAACAGGAAGCCCTCCAAAGGTTGCTGGATGAAGTTCGGATACAGATCAGGCCAAAGGCGGAGGCCAAGGGCATTTCTGTTGCCATGGAAGATATGGAGAGTCGTGCCTATTTTGATCTGAAATGGACGACAGAAGCCGTATATAATATCATGGATAACGCCGTAAAATATACCACAAGCGGCGGGTGTATTACCATAAAAGCCATACCCTATGAGTTGTTCTGCCGTATTGATATAACCGATAATGGGATGGGTATTCCCGAGGATGAACAAAGCAAAATATTCACCCGGTTCTATCGCTCGGGAACCGCTGGTAATCAAGAAGGTGTTGGTCTTGGGCTGTTTTTGACCAGAGAGATCATCTCAGCCGAGGGGGGTTATATCAAGGTGTCATCACAGCCGGGCAGTGGTTCTACCTTTTCAGTATTTTTGCCAATAGAAAAGTAAATCTTTCAAGACTGTTAGATTCTAGAAAGATTGTGGAAAGATTGTTGTGATATAGTCAATATTGCAGGCAACTGCGATACTGACTATTTTCTTTGGGGAGGAAAACAAAATGACGATACTTGAAACAACAAAATTAAAAAAATATTACGGCAGCGAGGATACAACGGTTAAAGCGTTAGACGGCATCGACCTCACCGTGGAGAGTGGGGAGTTTGTAGCCATCGTAGGCACATCCGGCAGCGGCAAGTCTACGCTTCTACATATGCTGGGTGGGCTTGACCGTCCCACAAGCGGTACGGTCACTGTCGATGGAAAGGAGATCTTTGCACTGAAAGACGAAGAACTGACGATTTTCCGCCGAAGAAAAATCGGCTTTGTCTTTCAAAATTATAATCTTGTTCCTGTATTGAATGTGTACGAGAATACTGTCCTGCCTATTCAGCTCGATGGGAACGAGCCGGATAAACGCTATGTGGACAGAATTATCGGCACATTGGGGCTTGAAAGCAAACTGAACAATCTGCCCAACAATCTTTCCGGCGGTCAGCAGCAGCGGGTGGCGATTGCCAGAGCCTTAGCCGCTAAGCCTGCTATCGTTCTCGCGGATGAGCCGACAGGAAACCTCGACAGTAAAACCAGCCAAGATGTCCTGGGACTGCTAAAGGTTACAAGCGAAAGGTTCAGTCAGACCATTGTCATGATTACCCACAACGAGGAAATTGCCCAGTTGGCAGACCGCATCATCCGAATTGAAGATGGAAAAATCGTGGGTGGTGGAAGCAAATGATCAAAGTAAAAAACAAAAAAGCGATTCGCAATCTGGCCGACAAGAGCTATCGGGCCAATAAAGTCCGCAACTTGATTGCGATCATCGCCATTGCCTTGACAGCGGTGCTTTTCACCACGCTTTTCACCATGGGGATCGGTACGGTGGAGGGTCTTCAGCAGGCCACGATGAGGCAGGCGGGCGGCGACGGCCATGCTGTGCTTAAATATATAACTGACGAGGAATTCAACAACATCAAAGATCATGTACTTATTAAAGAAATTTCCTATAACCGAATGCTATGCGACGGGGTGGAAAACAAGGAATTTCTCAAACGGCGTGCCGAGTTTTGGTATGATGATGATGGGGGAATGAAGCTTGGATTTTGCGAACCAACAAGCGGACACAAGCCTGTAGCTGAAAACGAAGTCATTGCAGATACCAAGACCTTGCAGCTGATGGGCGTTCCCCTTGAGGTTGGCGCGCCGCTTACGCTCACACTTGACATCCGGGGCGAAGAAGTACAGCGGGATTTTGTTCTTGCAGGCTGGTGGGAGAGCAATCCCGTCTTTAACGTGGGCCAGATCTTGGCCTCCCGTGCCTATGTAGATGCCCATCCGGCCGAACTGCAAAACAGCTATAAGGTGGACAATTCTCTCACCGGGGTTATCAACGCGTCTATTATGTTCAAAAACAGCATCGATTTGGAGGGAAAGCTGGCAAAGGTCATTACCGACAGCGGCTATTCTCTGGATGAAAAAGCGCCGAATTACTTGGAGCATAATGTGAGTTGGGCCTATCTCTCCACGAATTTTGGCATGGACGCAGGTACGCTGATTGCGCTGCTTTCCGGCTTGCTATTGATCGTGTTCACCGGCTATCTCATTATCTACAACATTTTTCAGATTTCCGTCATTCGGGATATCCGTTTTTATGGCCTCTTGAAAACCATTGGAACAACCGGGAGACAGATACGCCGAATTATCCGCAGACAGGCACTGATCCTTTCCACCATAGGAATTCCAATCGGATTGATTGCAGGTTTCTCTATTGGTAAATCCCTTGTTCCTCTCCTCATAAACAATTCCACCTATGCCGGAAGTGCGGTGTCTGTATCGCCAAGCCCATGGATTTTTATTGGTTCGGCACTGTTTGCTTTGGTCACCGTGCTCATCAGTACCTTCAAGCCGGGTAGGATAGCCGCCGCTGTTTCACCGGTGGAGGCAGTGCGGTATACGGATGGAAATACAAAGCAGAACCGCAAACCGAAAAAATCCACTGATGGCGGGAAAATGCCCCGTATGGCCCTGGCTAATTTAGGGCGGAACAAAAGACGTACCGTTTTAGTAGTCATTAGCTTGTCCCTGAGCCTTGTCTTGCTGAACACGGTGTTTACGCTATCTCAGAGCATTGATATGAATAAGTTCCTTTCTAAATTCGCGGATACCGATTTTCTGATTGCCCATGCCGATTACTTTCAAAATGACTACTCCGGTCCCGAAAACCAGACCAGCGAGAGCTTTATTCAGGCGGTGGAAACACAGCCCGGCTTTGAGGCGGGTGGGCGACTGTATGGCGGCAGAGCGGAAGGATTTGCGGCAGAGGACGAAAAGAACACCACCCAGGAATATAACAGGAATCCCTACGGCGATTTCATGGCTGCGGTCTATGGTCTTGAGGATATGCCTCTTCAGCGACTGGAGCTTATCGACGGTGAACTTGATGATGCAAGGCTGACTACTGGTAAGTACATTCTGGAGGGAGTCGCGCTGGACGATAACAGTGTACCGGAAATGGAGAACAAGCATTATGAGGTTGGTGATACGGTAACACTTCACAACTATAAAGGAACGTCGGAAACATTTGCTGGCAGGGAGTACACGACGCAGGAGTTTATCATGCTGGGTCATGTGGCCATCAAACATTATTCCAATTCCGACCGTACCGGATGGGACTATAACTTCTATCTCCCAGCGGATGTCTATAAAACAATGGTAGTACAGCCCGCCGTAATGAGCTATGCCTTCAATGTTTCCGAAGATCAAGAGACGGCAATGGAGCGTTTTTTGCAAAGCTACACCGATTCAGTGGAACCAGTCATGAATTACGTCTCTAAGTTTACCTCTCTCAAGGAGTTTTCCGGTATGCAGAGCACCGTTGTGATGATTGGCGGCGCACTCAGCTTTATCATCGGGTTGATTGGCATCCTCAATTTTGTCAATGCCATTCTCACCAGCATTTTGACCCGACGCAAAGAATTTGCCATGCTGCAAAGCATAGGCATGACACGAAGGCAGCTGCGCCGTATATTAATGTTTGAAGGATTCTATTATACGCTTGGTACTTGCGCACTGTCGCTCGTATTTAGCACGTTATTTTCACTTTTGATTGTCAAATCCTTTTGCGGTCTGCTGTGGTTCTTTAGTTATCATTTTATCCTGTGGCCGCTTTTGATCGTACTTCCTTTCCTGTTTATGCTTGGTATGATGATTCCTTTGGTATCGTATGCCATGACGGACAAGCAAAGTATCGTGGAGCGGCTGCGGGAAGCGGAATAGTATTTGTATGATGAGCATACTTTTTTAGGTTGATTTCATCCCGCTTTTTCAGGTAAAATATAATGAAATAATCAACTTGAGGATGGAGATATAGTATTATGCGTATGATATTTGCAGACCGGATGAACAGACTGGGCAGTGAGACGGCTTTTGAAATGCTGGCGAAGGCCAATGTTTTGGAAGCGCAGGGAAGGGAAATTGTTCACCTTGAGATTGGTGAACCGGATTTTCCGACGTTGCCCAATATCATAGAAAAAGGAATGGAATGCCTGCGGGCCGGCATGACAAAATATACACCTTCTTCAGGCCTGCTGGAGGCAAGACAGGCGGTTGCGGATTATGCGGGCAAAAAAAGAGGCTATGAAATCGACCCTCAGGAAGTGGTCATGACGGCGGGCGGCAAGCCGATTATGTTTTACGCCATTTTGGCTACGGTTAACCCCGGAGATGAGGTCATTTATCCGAATCCGGGTTTCCCTATTTATGAATCCGTCATTAAGTTCGTTGGCGGGGTACCGGTACCGATCCCGCTGCGTGAAGAGAACGAGTTCAGAATGGATATCCAGGAATTCAAATCCCTCGTGACAGACAAAACCAAAATGGTGATTATCAACTCGCCGCAAAACCCAACCGGTGGGATGCTGACGAAAGAAGACTATCAGGAAATCGCCGATTTTTTGGCCGACCGCAATATTGTGATTCTCTCGGATGAGATTTATGAAAATGTCGTCTATGAAGAGCCGTCATTCTCGATCTCTTCGCTGCCGCATATGAGAGAAAAAACAATCATACTGAACGGATTCTCGAAGACCTATGCGATGACCGGCTGGCGCGCCGGGTACGGCATCATGCCGAAGGAAGCCGCCCAGCAAATTGGCAAGCTCGTTGTGAACAGTACTTCCTGTCTGGCAGGTTTTACACAGATGGCTTGTATTGAGGCCCTGACAGGACCGCAGGATGAAGTCTTGAGAAGAGCAGAGCAATTCAAAATCAGAAGGGACCGGATCGTTGACGGACTGAATGCCATCAGTGGGGTTACCTGTCTGAAACCACGCGGTGCCTTTTACGTGTTTCCGAATATCAAAGCTTTTGGAAAAACCAGCAAGGAGATGGCCGAGTACCTGTTAAACGAAGCAGGTGTTGCGACCCTCTGGGGCAGTTCGTTCGGGGAATACGGCGAAGGATATCTGAGGATTTCCTATGCGAATTCCCTGGAGAATCTTGAAAAAGCTGTAAGCCAAATTGATACTGCTCTGAGGAAGTTATAGTTGATGTTGCTCTGAAAAAGTTATTATAGATATTTTGAACCAAACTAACGGTGCAGTATGAGGCTGCACCGTTAGTTTGGTTCGCCCTGTATTTCAGGTAACTGAAGAGAAGAGCATGAAATAGCATAGTAAAGCATACGGAAGGATCCAGAAGATAGCAGAGAGATTCCAAGGGATATATCGGAGCACAAAGAGCCAGAAAATTCAGAATAATTTAATATATTCTCAAAAAAGTTTAGGAAATTGTTGCAATATTGTTGAAATTATCGAAGCAAGTCCTTATACTAAATACTAAACTTGGTTTGAAATGAGTATGAAACCATATTTTATATTATTTGGAAAGGGGGACATAATAATTTGCAGAAAGCAGAATAAGAACTGGGCACCTTATTTTGCTATCAAGTTCATGATTGAGGTTAATAAATGATTTAATAATTGAGGGGAAAGAGGACACTATGAACACAGTGCTATTTCTTATTTTGTTTCCAATTGTTGTTGCACTGCTTTTGCTTATCCTGCCGCAGCCGGCTGTCCGGAAAGTCATTGTGGTGCTGTCAACAATCATTCTGACTGTAGCATCAGTATATCTGGTTGTTCAGTATTTTAACACAGGGACAGTATTTTTTAATCTGGATAATCAATATATTGATCTTGGAATATTTGCTATTGAGATCATTCTTGCAGTCATTGTCATTGGGATTTCGCTGAAATACAAACAGTATCTGGCTGGGCTTTTGATGCTAACCAGTGCTGCAATTATGATATGGTTTGAAGGTTCTTATGGGGAAGAGATCCAGACATCGTATAATTTATTTGTTGATAACCTCTCTTTGATCATGACACTGATCATTGGAATCATCAGTAGTTTGATAGCCGTATTTGCTATCGGCTATATGAAGGATTATCATCATCATCACAAGGAAGTAAAAGACAGGACCCCATTTTTCTTTTTTGTTGTCTTCGTCTTTTTAGGAGCGATGTATGGGGTTGTTTTTGCCAACAATCTGATGTGGCTCTATTTCTTTTGGGAAATCACCACATTCAGTTCATTCTTCCTGATCGGCTACAGCCGTGAAGAAATTGCGGTTAAGAATGCGTTCAGGGCTTTAAACATGAACCTGCTTGGCGGACTTGGTTTTTCCATCGCCATTGTTTACTTATTTATCAATGCGCATACGATTGAGCTGAACATGCTGCCGGAGCTTGCGTCTACCGTAGTGCTTCTGCCGACAGCGTTACTTGCGTTTGCCGGGATGACGAAATCTGCCCAGATGCCGTTTTCTTCCTGGCTGCTCGGTGCGATGGTTGCGCCGACCCCTGTTTCCGCACTGCTCCATTCCAGTACCATGATTAAAGCCGGCGTGTACTTAATCATCAGACTTTCACCGGTTTTTGCTTTTGTTGACGGTGGTTCAATGGTCGGACTGTTTGTCGCGATGGTTGGGGCGGTGACATTTGTCCTGACAGCCTTTATGGCCATCTCCCAGTCGGATGCCAAACGTGTACTCGCGTATTCGACGATTTCCAATCTTGGCCTGATTATTGTTTGCGCGGGCATTGGGACCTATCAATTGATGTGGGCTGCGATCATGCTTGTGATCTTCCATGCGATTGCCAAGTCTTTGCTGTTCCTGTCTGTAGGTACAGTCGAGCATAACATCGGTGACCGTATCATCGAGTCCATGGACGGACTGATTACCAAAATGCCGAAGATTGCGATTGGAATGGTCATCGGGATTGCGGGAATGTTTCTTGCTCCGTTCGGTATGCTGATCAGTAAGTGGGCAGCGCTCGAAGGGCTGGTTACAGCAAATCCGGTACTCACGGTATTTGTGGCCTTTGGAAGTGCCGCAACTTTATTCTTCTGGACAAAGTGGCTTGGTAAGCTTTTGATGGTGAAAGAAAGACCGCTGGAATTCCAGTCAAAGGTCCCAGGGACAGAACGCTTCACGCTGACTACGCTTGCTATTTTGACAGTTGGGGTTTGTCTGCTGTTCCCGCTCATCTCGAAATATTCTCTGGAGCCGTTTATTGCGTCCATCTATAATCAGACCTACCTACTGGATCAGGGAAATGTCATTATTCTGCTGATTATGGTTGGCCTGATGGTCGTTCTGCCTGTTGGTCTGTCGTTCACGTACAAGAATGTTCAGTATAAGCCGCAATACCTGGCGGGACTCAATACTCCCGAAAAAGAGAAGTTTTATGGTTCTCTGGGTCTTACAAGAGAAATAACGATGAGGAGTTTCTATCTGGAAAATATTTTCGGTGAGAGCAAACTGTTTAAACTTGGTGTTGTAATCAGTATTGTTCTAATCATCATAATGTTTGGGGTGGGGATCATATGAGTGGAAATTATGCATGGTTAATGGTCATTCTCTATATCATTCTGGCCCCGTTCATCGGTGGTTTGATTGCCGGGGTGGATCGCAGGATATCTGCCAGGATGCAGAGCAGATACGGTCCGCCGATTCTGCAGCCTTTCTATGATATTTTTAAATTGATGAACAAAAGCAGTATTGCGGTAAATCCGCAGCAGAGGCTGTACATCATCTGTTTCATCGTTTTTGTAATTATCTCGGGAGCGATCTTCTTTGGCGGTGGAGACTTGCTGCTGGCGATTTTCGCTTTGACGCTGGCCAGTATCTTCCTGATTATTGCGGCCTACTCTACTTTTTCACCGTACGCCTATATCGGTGCAGAGAGAGAAATGCTGCAGATCATGGCCTATGAGCCGATGGTCATTTTAACGACTGTAGGAATGTACATGGTGACGAAAAGTTTTAATGTTTGGGACATCGCAATGTATGACCAACCGCTGCTTTACAGTCTGCCAGGTATTTTTCTTGGATTCCTGTTTATCCTAACCATTAAATTCCGTAAATCACCTTTTGATATATCGATGTCTCATCATGCGCACCAGGAGATTGTCCGCGGGATTATCACGGAATTTTCCGGGACGGATTTGGCGTTGATCGAGATTGCCCACTGGTATGAAAATGTCTTCCTGTTGGGTATTGTCTGTCTGTTCTTTGCGTCGAGCCCGATCATTGCCTTGATCCTGGCGATCATCGTCTATTTCCTGGAGATCTGGATTGATAACAACTATTCCCGTCTTAAATGGCAGTCCGTGCTCGGAAGCGCCTGGATCGTTGCACTTGTGCTCGGCGTAGGCAACATCGCGTACCTAGCCCTTAGATGATACTGCTGGCTGGCCTAATGCCACAGACCAACCCCCGATTAATAAGGATTGGAGTGAAATAATTTGTCATACTTGCCGAAGTCTCCTTGGCTGGTCCATTACGACGCCTCCAGCTGCAACGGCTGTGACATCGAAGTACTGGCTTGTCTGACGCCTTTATATGATGTCGAGCGTTTTGGCGTTTTGAATATTGGCAATCCAAAGCATGCCGATATTTTTGTCGTGACAGGATCTGTCAATGAACAAAATAAAGAGGTCATAAAAAATATTTATAACCAGATGGCTGATCCGAAAGTTGTTGTGGCGATCGGAGCCTGTGCCACTTCCGGAGGAATCTTCCGTGAATGCTATAATGTCCAGGGCGGAATCGATAACGTTATTCCGGTAGATGTGTATGTCCCTGGGTGTGCTGCCAGACCTGAAGCAATCATTGACGGTGTCGTTCAGGCTTTGGGAGTTCTTGAGGAAAAATATCAGAACTTGAGGAAGGTGGCGAAATAGATGACGGAACGTATCATTAATCCGGTTACAGCTGAAGAGCTTGTTGATCGTGCGAAGCAGTATCTGCAGAATGGGTATCGCCTGATCCAAATCTGCTGTACCAAAACGCCATCGGAAATGTATTTGCTTTATTCGTTTGAAAAGCTGGACTTGACTTTGGAAAATCTGAGATTGGATGTCCAGTCTGGCGATACTATTCCGAGTATCAGTGATGTGTATTTTGCCGCGTTTCTTTATGAAAACGAGATTCATGATCTCTATGGTATTAATGTCAGTGGCATGGCGGTTGATTTTCAGGGGACATTTTACGAGACGGCAGTTAAGCAGCCTTTCAACATAATTGCCGCAGATATGAAAGAATAGGAGAGGGATGGTAATATGGGTGAGCGAACAATAATTCCATTTGGCCCTCAGCATCCGGTACTGCCTGAACCGCTCCATCTCGATCTTATTATGGAAGATGAGAAAGTAGTTGGCGCAGTTCCTTCGATCGGGTTTGTGCACAGGGGCTTGGAAAAGCTGGTTGAAAAAAGAGATTTTAATGAAATGATTTATGTCATTGAACGTATCTGCGGGATCTGCAGTTTTATTCATGGACAGTCCTATGCCCAGACGCTGGAAGGCCTGATGGGCGTGGACATTCCGCCCCGTGCCAAATATCTGCGTACCATCTGGGCGGAACTTTCCAGGGTACACAGCCACTTGCTCTGGCTCGGTCTCATGGCCGATGCTTATGGCTTTGAAAGCCTGTTTATGCATTGCTGGCGGATACGGGAGAAAGTACTCGATATTTTTGAAGAGACCACCGGCGGCAGGGTTATATTTAGTGTATGTAAAATTGGCGGGGTCTGGAAGGATATTGACAACGACACATTGAATAGAATAAAGGTTATTGTCAAAGACATCGGGGAGGAAGCCAAAGCGGTGACGGATGTATTTGTACGGGACTATTCCGTTCAGAAGAGAACCAGAGGCATAGGCGTCGTGACTTATCAGGAAGCGATCGATCTGGGTGCCGTTGGTCCAACCCTGAGGGGCAGTGGTGTTGTTCAGGATATGCGTACCTTAGGCTATGCCGCTTACGGTGATCTGAATTTTGAGCCAATCGTCGAAAAAGACGGTGACTGCTACGCCCGCACCGTGGTTCGGGTGCGTGAAGTATACCAGTCTCTGGATCTCATTCGCCAGTGTATTGAAAAAATACCTGACGGCGAGGTGGATATGAAGGTAAAAGGCAATCCGAGCGGAGAATATATTTCACGTATGGAGCAGCCCCGCGGTCAGACTTTCTACTACGCTAAAGGCAACGGTACAAAATACTTGGAGAGGTTCAGAGTCAGAACACCAACGTTTGCGAATATCCCGACGCTGTTGAAAATACTGCCAGGCGCAGACCTTGCAGATGTTCCGGTGCTGGCATTGACCATCGATCCTTGTATCAGCTGTACGGAAAGGTAGGGAGAGACGCATGGCTTTTAATGTAATTAACAAGACGATTATGAAAAGTTTATTCAGCAAACCCGCTACAGCGATGTATCCGGTCATCAAAAATGAGTTTTATCCCAATACGCGCGGCAGCATTGAGATGGCTAAGATAGAAAATTGCTCGTTCTGCGGCATTTGTTCTAAAAGATGTCCGGCCACAGCTATTGAGGTCGGCAAATCCGATAAAAAGTGGGAAATCGATCGTACCCGCTGTATTGTTTGCAATTTTTGTGTTCAGGTATGCCCGAAAAACTGCCTGAATACCCAAAGAAGTTATACTGCACCAATGAGAGATAAATCGAGTAAGTTGTTTACTGCATATGGGCCTGTCGTCCAGGAAGTTAATTCCGGGACAGCTGCTCAGGAAAATCATACACAGGTGGGAACAGCAGAAGAAGATGCATGAATATCCGATTACTGAACAAATCATAAAAATTGCTTCTGAAAAAGCCAAGGAGAATAATGCGCGTAGTATTACGCGCATTACCTTGGTTGTCGGGGAACAGTCCGGCTTTATTGGCGAATCCATTCAGATGTATTTTGACATTATTTCGAAAGACACGCTCTGCGAGGGGGCTGTTCTCGAAATGGAGAATATTAAAGCCAAGTGGTACTGCCCGGACTGCAATATTCATTATGCGCGTCAGCCGTTTTCTTTTGCTTGCCCTGACTGCGGCAATGATGGTATGCCAACAAACATTGGAAAAGAATTCTATGTTAAAGATATAGAAATAGAAACAGAATAAAAAGGGGGGCCTTAAGTGGCTGAAAAAGAAATTCAGGTTGTCCAGAACATTTTTGATGAAAATGACAGGATAGCCTTTGCGACACAGGAAAAACTGGGTAAGATGGGAGTCTTTGTTGTTAATATCATGGGGGCTCCCGGAGCAGGAAAGACCTCGAGCATTATTAATCTAATCCAGCAGCTTTCTGAAAATAAAGTATATGTGATCGAAGGAGATATTGAATCGGATATTGACACGGTCAAGCTCAAAGAGTTAGGTATTGAAGCGATTCAGATCAACACGAATGGAGCATGTCATCTGGATGCGCCTACGATCCAGAGTTCCTTGGACGGATTGTCTTTCGACAAGCCCGGCCTGTTGTTCATTGAAAATATTGGTAATTTGGTCTGCCCGGCAGAATTCCAAATTGGTGAGCATATTAAAATGCTGATTTGTTCAGCAGCCGAGGGCAGCGATAAGCCATATAAATATCCTTTGGCTTTTGAAAAAGCTGATGTGATTTTGCTTACGAAATGTGATTTAAAAACGTATGTTGATTTTAACGATGAATTTTTCCTTAAAGGTGTTAGAGCGCTGAATAAAACTGCACCGGTCTTTGAAGTCAACGCCAAAACCGGACAAGGCTTTGAAGATGTTGCGGGATGGCTGCTGCAGAGAAAAGGCTAAGGACATTCTTTGCTTTTTTAGGTGAACCATAATAGAATAACTACTAGCGGCATTTAAACAGGGTGGTGAACGAAATGTGTGTGGCTGTTCCTGGAAAAGTAGTGGAAGTAAATGATTTTACCGGCAAGGTTGATTTCCAGGGAAATATTATCGATGTCAATATGGCCCTGGTGGATGCCCAAGCAGGTGATTACGTGCTGGTTCATGCAGGATGTGCTATTGAAGTCATTCAGAAGGACACTGCTGATGAGATTTTGGAGTTATTTGCAGAATTGGAGTCACTGAAATATGAATCTTGATAAGATACTGAAAGAGCTTGCCGGTGATCATCAGGAGCTTAAAATCATGGAAGTATGCGGAACTCATACTTCCTCAATCTTTAAAAACGGCATACGCAGTCTGCTTTCTCCAGAGATCAGGCTTATATCCGGCCCTGGCTGTCCGGTGTGCGTAACTCCGGCTTCCTATATTGATAAAGCCATTGAATGGGCCTTAACACCGAACTGTGTGCTGCTTACCTTTGGCGATATGATGAAAGTGCCGGGCTCGGAGAAATCTTTAAGTGAAGCCAAAGCAGACGGGGCCAGGGTCGAGATCATGTACTCACCGCAGGAAGCGCTCAAAAAGGCCGCAGCTAACCCGGAACTTACGTATGTGATCGCCTGTGTCGGCTTTGAGACCACGATTCCATCTTATGCGCTAGTTATTGAGCAGACGGAGCGTTCCGGTCTGACGAATATTAAGTTTTTAACTGCGCTGCGCAAGGTTATGCCGGCTCTTGATTTTATCTGCGCCACGGATAATGAAATATCAGCGTTTATTGCGCCGGGGCATGTCAGCACAATTCTTGGTTCGCAGGCCTATGCTGGTTTGGCGGAGCAGTATATGAAGCCTTTTGCCGTAGCCGGCTTTGAAGGGGAACATATCCTGATCGCAATATATGATTTGGTCAAACAAGTCGAAAATCATAAACACGAAGTGCATAATCTTTATCCTTCCGTGGTTAAGCCCGAAGGGAACGCGGTTGCGTTAGCCTATATCAGCAATTATTTTGAGTCTGGACCGGCTTTTTGGCGCGGGATCGGAGTTATTGAGGATTCCGGTTTATACCTGAATCAAAAATACCGGAAATACGATGCCGGTTCGGCCGATCTTACCGGTGACGCTGCTCAAAAAACGACGAACTGCCGCTGCGGCGAGGTTATCCTTGGCAAGATCAACCCTGACGAGTGCCCAATGTTCGGTAAGGCCTGTACACCGGCCAAAGCGCAGGGGCCCTGTATGGTATCGTCTGAGGGTACCTGCGGCATCTGGTTTCGGTTTACCAGAAAGTAATCCATCCATATATTTTGTAAGTAACGTTTAAACGTTGCTTATGAGAAAATAAGTCGGGAAAATATACTAAGAAGATAGATAAGATAGATAAGATAGATAAGATAGATAAGATAGATAAGATAGATACAGGAAGATAGTTTACAGATGGACTCAGGCAGGCTAAGCAGCCTGTAATGAAAAATGAGTAGGTGAGTAAATGAAGATTGTAATGGCGCATGGGAGCGGCGGCAATGCTACCAGGGAGCTTATCAAAGATCTTTTCCATAAATATTTAGCCAACGATTATCTTGATAAAATGGAAGATTCGGCAATCCTGCCTGTTTCCGAATATCCGCTGGCGATGACCACCGATTCTTTTGTGGTCACGCCTCTGGAATTTCCGGGCGGGGATATCGGCAAGCTTGCTATCTGCGGAACAGTAAACGATCTCTGGATGGCAGGAGCCGAACCTCAGTATCTGACAGCAGGATTTATTCTCGAAGAAGGCCTCGATGTGGATTTGCTTGACCGCGTTGTCGCTTCACTGAGTAGAACGGCTAAGGAAGCAGGCATTAAAATTGTTGCCGGAGATACCAAAGTCGTTCAGGGAAATGGCGGTTTGTATATCAATACAGCTGGTCTGGGTTTCAGAAAAAGCGGCAGGCGGATTGGCACGGATATGATCCGTGAGGGAGATGCGCTTATTGTCAGCGGTGATTTGGGCAACCATCACGCCTGCATCATGTCTCAGCGCATGGAGATTGTCAATTCAATCCAAAGTGACTGTGCAAATCTTGGACCCATGGTTGAAGATTTGCTTCAGGCAGGCATTGAGGTCCGCGCGATGAGGGATATTACCCGGGGGGGCTTGGGCACGGTTCTGAATGAGATTGCCGAAGCTTCGAACCATGCCGTAGAAATCGAGGAGAAAAGCATTCCTGTGGATCCGGAAGTCAAATCCTTCTGTGATATCTTAGGCCTGGATCCACTCTATATGGCCAATGAAGGAAAGTTTCTCTGTATCACTGCTCAGGAACATGCGGAACGGGCTCTGAATATTCTAAAGCAAAATTCTCTTGGCACTAAGGCGAGGCTGATTGGCAGCGTCACAGAGACCGGAAAACCTCTCGTAACGGTGAAAACAAGACTCGGAGGGAAAAGGGTTATCGATGTCTTATATGGTGAAGGCCTTCCAAGGATTTGTTAGAAGCCCTTTAAGAAGCAGGGAACTGTCAGCTAAGGGCTTTCTGATCTGGATTGCAGCCACAGCATTCATCCAGGTCATTGTTGCTGAAATGATCCAACGGGGGGATTTTAAATCAGCTTTTGTATGGATCTATTCCAATCTCCTGGTATTTTTAATGAACGATTTTCTGGCAGTTGTACTTCTGTGTTTTTTTCTTTTTCTTACAGGGAATCTGCGGCTTACGGTCATTTCTTCATCCGTCCTGCTGATTTTACTTTCGGTAACAAATATGGTGAAGAAACAGTTTTTAGGGGATCCTTTGTTTCCCTGGGATTTTGGGAGATTCGATCAGGTTTATAATCTGCTGCCGAAGATTTCTGGAGAAGTGCTGCCGGTCCTTTTTTTTCTTGGCGTGATGATTATCGTCCTCATTCTGGCCGGGGTATTCTTTATTCCGAAATATCGCCTCCGCTTAAGGACCAGAATGGGTGTTCTTGTGGGCGTCGCTATTCTGATTCCATTGCTGGTTTTTTACCGGCATACGCCGATCCAGACGTTGTTTAAAATCGCCGAGATCGAACATATCTACTGGGTCCAAACCCAAAACAGCTTACAGAACGGTTTTCTTCTGGGTTTCATGATGAACACGGAATATATCATGGTTTTGAAGCCGGCCGGCTACAGTGAAGAAACCATCAGCAAGATCACAGCTGAGGCCAAAGCCGGTTCGTCAGCGGCGGCTGCCGGTGTTCAGGACAGCGGAATGAAGCCGGATATTGTTGTCATTCTGGATGAATCTTTCTGGGACCCTACCAGGCTCCCGAAGGTTGCTTTTTCTGAAGATCCGCTTCCCAATTTTAGAAGATTAAGCGATGAGGGAACTTCAGGTCAGATCTTGTCCCCTGTATTCGGAGGAAGTACGGCAAATGTGGAATTTGAGTTTTTGACAGGATTATCGACCAATTTCCTGCCACAGGGAGCGATTGCTTACCAGCAGTATGTCACAAAATCCCTGCCTGCTTTACCGAACTTGCTTCAGCGTTACGGCTACGAGACGACGGCCATTCATCCCTACCACGGCTGGTTCTATGACAGGGACAAGATTTACCCGCTGCTGGGTTTTCAGCACTTTTATAGTCTGGAAGATTTCAACGGGGCAAAAATTGACGGTGAATATATCGCAGATATCGAAGTCAGTAAAAGAATTATTCAAGAACTTCAAACAGCCGATCAGCCGGAATTCATTTTTGCTGTAACGATGCAAAATCACGGTCCTTATCCGGCGGACCGTTACAGTGATCATACGGTTAGTACATCAGGAAGTCTTACATCCGAAGGAAAAGGGATTTTAGATACCTATGCGGAAGGAGTGCGGGATGCAGATGCGTCGCTGGCTTATCTGACTGACTATTTGCGGAAATCGGACAGGCCGACAATCGTCGTTTACTTTGGGGACCACCTGCCTTTTTTGGGCAAAGATTATCAGGTCTATAAAGAAACCGGCTATATTACCGGGAATGAAAATCAATGGTCAACGGAAGATACCTTAAAAATGAAATCGGTCCCGCTGATCATCTGGTCCAACGATCAACCGGACACGGTTGAAACAAAGGCAGATACAGATGCAGATGCGAGTTCTGCGGACACAGCCAAAACGATACGAAGTACCACAGATTTGGGACTTATCAGCCCGTCGTTTCTAGGGGCCTATTTGTTGAAACAGCTAAATTATCCAGGAAATACTATTTTTGAGTATACCAGCCGGATGGCGGATGTCCTGCCTGCTTACGGCAAATCGGTCTTCGTTGACCGGCACGGGCAGACGTACAACGAGCTTCCTTCATCATTCCAGGAAGCAGAAAAAAATTACTGGCTGCTGGAATATGACCTGTTATTTGGAAAGCAATATTCAAAAAAATAAGGCGAACGTTTGAGACGGGTAAAGTTTTTAGCTAGAGTTGATAGATCCTATTTTGTGTATTAGAAGCCAGTGAATATACAGGAAAGAGGGATAAGAATGCTTGATTTGTTATATGATAGAAGAAGTATCCGTAAATACAGTCCGGCCGCAATAGAAAAGGATAAAATCCAAGACCTGGTCAAGGCTGCTTTGTTGGCTCCTTCCGGTAGAGGGATTCAGCCGCAGCGTTTCATCATTGTGGAAGATCATGACCTGCTTCAGAAACTTTCTTTGGCCAGGGAGCACGGATCAGCTTTCTTAAGCGGAGCCCCTTTAGTCATTGTGGTCCTGGCGGACAGCAGTCTGACAGATGTCTGGACCGAAGATGCATCCATAGCTGCGATCATTATTCAATTAGCCGCAAAGTCGATGGGGCTAGGATCCTGCTGGGTTCAGGTCAGAAACAGAAATCAGTCCGAGGGGAAGACCACGGAAGAATATATTCAGGAAGTGCTGAACATACCCCGGGGCTTAAAAGTGGAATGTATGATTGGGCTTGGATATCCTGCTGAACAAAAATTACGCAGGACGGAGCAAGATCTGCAATATCAAAATATATTTGTCAATCAATATGGAACAGAATTTCTAAACTAATATTAAGCGTATAAGCTTATCCTAAAAATAAATTCGTGTGGAGGTGTTGTTCATGGATTGTCCGGTGTGTCATGTGAAATTGCAGATGACGGAACGCAAAGGAGTAGAAATTGATTACTGCCCGCAGTGCCGCGGGATCTGGCTCGATCGCGGCGAATTGGACAAAATTATTGAAAAATCTCAATCCGAGAGCAGTACTCAGGAACGCAGACCTGGATATGTGAATGAATACGGAAATTATGAGCATGAAGACAAACATCATGATCGAGAACATGAGCATGCGTATGATCGGGACCATTACGGCAAAAATTCGAAGCAACGCAGGGGATCTTTTTTAAGTGATTTGTTCGACTTTGGCGGTGACTGATCCATCCCTCAACGAAAAAGTGAGGAATTTATTGCCTGGATAAAAAACAGCAAAAATACAAATTCTAAGGTTGTAAAAGGGTACGTAATGGTTGAGCCAAGATTTTGTTATGCTCTTTCGGGGGTGTAACAGGGTCGGCCAAAGATTGTCTGAAGGTCAAAGGCTTTCAGGCAGTCGGAGGGAAGATTTTTAACGGTTGGGAAAAGCTTTAAGGCAGTCGATTAATTTTTATTGTTTTAGGGTTCCAACCTATCGTTAAGGGTCGAGCTAAGATTATGCTGGGTGTCGTATATTCTATGAGTTTGTAAGTCCGTTACAAAGTTATAGAATTAATGGTTGGCTGCAGCCGTGAGGTTGCTGTCAGCTGTTAAGATATCTTGCATGGTCGAACAAACCATGATCATAGGTGGCGACCTGCTTGGTTATGGTCGAAAGATCATGGCTGGGTAATCAACCATCTATGGTGGTGCAAGGTAGATCATTGCGTGCTCTTTTCAGACTAAGATACATAACAGAAAAAGTATGATGAAGAATACCAGTCTTATTAACGAAAGAAGCAGAGCAGAAGCCCTGCTTCTTTTGCTGAGGCATGAAGCGTTCGAAGGATCGTAAGCCTTTAAGCCGTGGACAAAGTACACGTTTAAATAATTGTTATACCTTCAGCAAGATGAAGCAGGGTAGACAGTTCAGACGGCACAAGGCGGTCTAAAAAGGAAATCAGCCGGATCTGCCATTCTTTTATTTCTCCAATGGCTGCGTGTCCGGAACGGATAAATAATGACGGATCGGGCGCCGGGAATGATTTGATCAGCAGTGCAAGTTCCAGTGCGGTTAAAGAATGATAAACACTGTCATATTCATCTTCAAAAAGACAGGATGCTTCGAGAATGTCTGCCAGGTCGGCGGCACTGCGGATTTCTCTCCGGATGATTGTAAGCTTATCTTCAATATAACGGCATTGTCGGATTTCTTCGGCAATGTCCCGGAATACGTCATCTGCTAATCTAGGTCCGTCTTCAAAAACGAGGGAAGAATGCTCCGATTGTGCTTTTAAAGTAATAAAGACTGCTTCCAACTTCTCATTGCTCAAAGCATTTTTGAGTCTTGCGGCAAATGGAATTATACTTTCTTTCAGTAGCTGAACCAGGCTGCTGTCATCGAGCGTGAGGTCGTCGCTGACTTGCGTCAAAGCATGCTGCAGCCTAAGATCAAGTTCTTGGTCTGGGAGATTTGCTAATTTCTGCTGAAGGTATTCCCGGTCCTGTTGACTGATATTCAATTGACGCGCAGGCTTGCCGGCCAGTACTGAACCAAGTGATTGAGCGAATACCAGCTCAAAAATATTCAGCAGCAAGTCCTCAGAGTGATCGTGATACCCACGCAGCAGACATTGGATGTCTTCGCCGGGGAAATTCAGGCAGAAAGTATCCTCGCGGTATAATTGCTGCAAGTAATGATGAATATAGACAATCCCCGTTGAATCCATCTGATCATTGCTAAGCGGGTAATCGGTTGAACCGGGTGTTTCGTGCGCAGCGAATTCCGGATCGTAAGCTGTAAAAAATGCAGGAATGCTATTTTCGAGCGTGTCGCTATAGGCCTGGTTAATAAAGGTCAAACCGTTATGATTAATTACAGACAGAAGTGTTTTGGCTTCACTGATGCGAAGATTAATAATGTTTCTGCCTTCCTGAAACAGATCGTTGATTTGGTCTTGTCTGAGACAATCCAGACAGAGACCGGGATTAGAAAGGCTCTTCAGATAGATACCGATCGTATACAGGATGGACAGCATGATACTTTGCGCTGTTTCCGACTTTACGGAGCAGCTGTCCCCATGTGTAAACCTTTTCAGTTGTTTCGTCAGGAGTTTAATGATTTGTGTTTGCATATGCTGAAGTTCAACGTCAGTCAGCAGTCCATGCTGAAGAGCCTGTTCCAAAAGTGACTGAAGAACAGCGCTTTCAGGAAGAGACATATTCAATACCGCGTTTTTTCTGAGTATATTCACCATACGTCTGCCTCCTCATTGTCAGGATCATCTTCGTTGGGGTGTACGTTCCAATAATCCGTCAGGCCATAGCGGATATTACGGGCAAGCGCTTCCAGTTCGCGGTTTTGCAGCAGCTCAAGCGAGCCCTGACAGTTCCCGTCGAAATAAACCTTCATCAGTCCGATCAACTCATCGTCGCTTATTTCATCAAGCGTCTCATTCTTAAAATAATAAAATGTCTCAACCAGGTCATTTAGGGCATAGGCATAATTGTGACAGGAGAGAAAAGGGGAATCACAAAAGCGGAGAATGAGCTTATTAATCATGCCGCCTGCAAATTCAACCCGTCCGAAGCTGCGAAGAGAATGAGCCCGTGTTTCTACAAGCTCCAAGGCTTCTGATGCTGAAAGCTGTAAACCAAAGCGGGCCGTCTGTTCGTTACATTCCAGGATCTCATGCACGGCTATCTTGTTGATCATGGCAGGAGGGAGCAGCATAAATGGTTCCATTTCCGACATCCTTTCACTGTTGCATTGATTTAATTAGAGGATGATGCCAAGAGGATATTGACAATCAAAAAGATATGTGATATAGTAAAATAGAAAATTTGTATACAAATATAAATAAAATCTATCAAATTTAAATATACCATTGATCTCTTGAGGAGTCAATGGTTTTTTATGAGGAATAAAAATGGCTAGAAAAACGTTTGATGAAAAGCTGCATCAGGCAAAAAATTTGCCCAGAATAGAATTTATCGGCTATGACGAGAAGATGGCCAAGCGGTTTGGTGCTGGAAATATGTTGATTGCCGCTCCGCTGGAGTACGATGAAGTCATGAAAAGGATACCTCCGGGCAAACTGATTACTTCCGATGAGATCAGAGCTTATCTGGCCAAAAAACATCAAGCCGATTTCACTTGTCAGCTGACAGCAGGGATATTTATCAATATTGCTGCCAACGCCTCGCAGGAACGGCAGGATGCCGGCAGTTCGGATGTTACTCCATACTGGCGAACGCTTAAGAAGGGCGGAGAATTGAATGATAAGTATCCCGGCGGCCTGGATCATCAGAAATTTTTGCTGGAGTCTGAGGGACATGCGGTGATCCAAAAAGGGAAAAAATATTTTCTAAAAGAATTTGAAAAATCTTTGTTTTTATTATAAAACGAGAGAATATTAAAGACACAGGTCAAGGCCTGTGTCTTTAATATTCCAATTCAAAACTTTGTTACGCAATACCCTGCTTGAGTCGTCGTTTTTTCCACTGGGGTATAAGTATCCTGTCCACTCCCCAGTAGTAGGCAGCTGCGCCGGCCCAAAGCAGTAAAGCTTCCCAGAATAATAACATCGGATTGGTGCTGACAGCACCAGCCAGTAGGTAACTCATGTTCAGAAAGACTGCCGCAAGTAAAACGATGGTCGTGAAGCAACCGAGGATTAATCCCAAGCCAACCAGAAGCTCTCCCCAGGCAATCACATAACCAAACACTTTGGCATTCGGAAGAGCAATATTTTGAATAAATGATGCATACCACCAGGATACATCAGGATGTTGGCCACCGGTTTTAGCGAGGGCTCCTTGTAAAAAACCTGTAACGGCCGCGCCTGCATTCGGGCCTACCCAGGCTGCAGCACTTGCTCCAAAAGTTTTGCCGATACCGGCACTCAGCCACTCCCAGCCAATATATACGCGAATGACGGTCCACACAACCTGCATAAATCGTGATTCTCTCCAGCTCATATTAACCCTCCTTTAATTTTAGTATGGGATTACAAAATCTTTTTATACCGTTTAAATCTTGTAGATGTTCCCAAGTGATCAAAAATACAGAAAAATTGCAAATTAAAAGAAACAAACTATTATAAAAAATAATGTACCATGTCCATTCAAATTTCACATAACTGTCACCATTATTTCACATAAATGACATAATGGATTGTTAACATATTACCTACAATTAATGAAAGGAGTGATAGAATTGGATACGGATAAAGGAAATAAAATTGTTAATGTATTGCTTTGTATTGATCTTCTGATCTTGGTGATTACCGCGCTAACAAATGAAATAATTCCCAAAGAAATCTTTGAAAGCGTCCATGTTATTCCCGGTTTCTTATTAGTTGTTTTAGTGCTATTTCATCTTAGACTTAATAGTAAAAGCTTAAAGAAAAGCAATAAATCAAGTGATACATAGCTTTCAAAATGATCTGAGATCAAAAAGATCATAACCTAAAAAATAGAAATATAAATAAGGGAGTCGGATAATTCCGATTCCCTTATTTTTTTCGTTAGACAATCTAAAAGCTCCGGGGATTTCCCGGAGCTTTTTAAATCAAATGTTACACTTTTGTTACACCTTTTTATTTAAACTTAAATATTAAAATCCTCAAAGCATTGATATTACTTGGCAGGGGATGAAGGAGTTGAACCCTCACTGACGGTTTTGGAGACCGCTGTTCTACCATTAAACTAATCCCCTAAGTGTTTCCTACAGTTGACGACGAAAGCTATTATATCGGAATTACTTGATTGTGTCAACGATAACATTTCAGTGTTAATATTTCAGTCTGCATTTAAATTGATGGCCGATCATACATATAACAATCATTCAAATTTTTTTGAAGGATTTTTGCCGTAAAAAACGAATAAAATAGTATAAAAGAAAACATTATAGCAAATCTTGGCGAGAGGATCGTTACGATTGAAAACTGACCTTCATATTCACACCAATCAGTCTGACGGAAGTCTCAAGGTTGAAGAGATTTTGCAAATTTCTTCTTTAAAAGGGATGGATATTGTCGCCATTACCGATCATGAGACAACATCCGGTGTCACTAAAGCGCAAAACATTGCGCCGGATTACGGAATCCGGATTATACCTGGACTTGAGCTGAATACCTATTACAAGAATCAGGAGATTCACCTGCTAGGCTATTACCGAGACATTAACAATGATTATCTTCAGGAAAAGCTTCAGCAAATCCGTAAAGAGAGAACTGCTGTTACAAAATTAATGCTCGGAAAGTTAAAAGATTTGGGACTGATGCTCGAATGGCAGGAGATTGAAAATACAGCAAGTCTTGAAGGCGTCATCAGCAAGTCTCATATTATTTACGCGATCTGGAATAAAACTGAACGTGATCAGAATCTCACTATTAATTGGGATAATCTTGCGTCCTGTCTCAGGCCCGGCGGAACAGCCTATATACCCTATGAAGGCAACCCCTTTCCTGATGCGGTTGATCTGATTCTCGAAACGGGCGGACTTCCTGTCCTGGCTCATCCGGGACTAATCGACCAGTCCCTGACTGAGGATCTCTTGAGTTACAAGCCGATTGGGATTGAAGTCTATTACGGTTACTGGGTTCAACGTGAAGAGAAGATTACCTATTTTGAACAACTGTCACGAAAATACAGGACTCTCGCAACAGGTGGCAGCGACTATCATGGCTTTTTCAGTCAGGTCGAAATAGGGGAGGTCTCGGTTCCGGAAAAATGTGTACTTAATCTTATGGAATACCTGCAGATCGACTGAGATCAATGATATCAATAAATTTTAGGAGTGGTAAACCTTGAGGCTGGTTGGAAGAATACTTATAAAAGCACTTTCGCTGCTGTATTTTTTTATGTTTCTGATTGGGATCCTGGGCTATTTCGAGATCCAGGAGTTTTCGACCAATGTTTTTAGTTTCTTTAAAGAACTTCTCGGAAATTACGCGCTTGGACTGCCGGTAATTTGTTTGATTTTTGCGGTTGTTTGCTGGCTTATGTCCGGAACAAAGCGTGAACAGGAATTTGACGATGATGACGACGATGATGAATATGATGAATATGATGAATATGATGAATATGATAACAGATATGATGAATATAAACGGAAAAAGAATACAATGAAGGACCGGTCGGCTGACAAGGCCAGATCAACAGAACAAGCAAGATCAGCTGAACTGTCGAAAAGGATCAATACAGCCAGGTCCAGAGAAGCTCAGGCCAACCGGTTGGCGAATAAGGCGGCTTCTGAACCTGAGACAGGCATACCGGTAAGCTTGGCGCGTGAGAATGGCTTTTCATCCTATTTTGCCGAGCGATTGTTTGTGAATGACGAACCAGTCGCAACTAAGGATCACCTGGAGCATTTAGGAGCGAATTTCTCTTCGTATTTTGGCCAAGGAGATAAAAGCTTCTATATCTCGGAAAATACGGTCAGTATGAATGGATTTAAAGACTATTTCAAAGAGAATAAGAAAGATATCAGGAAAAACAATACATTTCCGCTGGAAAGCGCAGATAAGGAGAAGAATCAGGATACACTGCTTCAGAGAAACAACTATTTTCAGGAAAGGCAGCAAGTAACTCCCATAACACAAATGACTGCAGCTGCTCCTGTGACTGAAGAGAGAATTCAATCAAAACCATCGGTAAATATATCTGCAGATATCTCTGCGGGATACGATTACGACGACATCAAAACGAAAGCCTGGATACTGCCGCGGATCGAATTATTGCGGCACAGGGAAAACAGTACCGCAACGGAAGAACGCACAAACCCGGAGCTTCTGGAGGATGTCTTAAGCACATTCGGAGTGACCACAAAAGTTACCAATATCACCGTCGGCCCGGTCATCACACGTTATGAGCTTTCACCTGCTCCGGGAACGAAAATCAGTAAAATTGTTAATCTGGCAGATGATATTGCCCTGGCCATGGCTTCGAGAGATATCCGGATTGAAGCACCGATCCCGGGCAAAGCGGCTGTAGGAATTGAAGTGCCGCGTCAAAAGTCCAGGACTGTCTACTTCAGAGAAGTGATCGGATCTGAATCATTTACGGGTTCCGGCGGTAAGCTGAAAATTGCGCTCGGTAAAGATATTGCGGATCAGCCTGTTATCGGTGAGCTCGGAAAAATGCCGCATTTGCTTGTTGCTGGCGCTACCGGCTCCGGGAAAAGTATTTTTATCAATTGTCTTTTGAATTCTCTGCTGTTTTCCTATACACCGGATCAGGTCAAACTGCTTTTGATCGACCCCAAAATGGTTGAACTTAACCAGTATAACGGCATCCCCCATCTGCTTTCACCGGTCGTTACCGATCCGAAGAAAGCATCCAAATACCTTAAATTCATTGTCAGGGAAATGGAAGACCGCTATGAACTGTTTGCCTCTAGCGGTGTTCGTGACATTGACCACTTTAATAGGAATATGGATAAGCCGTTGCCTTACATTGTCGTCGTGATTGACGAGCTGGCCGATCTTATGATGGTAGCTGCCAATGAAATCGAAGAGGCTATTTGCCGACTTGCTCAAATGGCTAGAGCGGCAGGGATTCATCTGGTCATCGCCACGCAGCGTCCGTCGGTGAATGTTATTACAGGACTTATTAAAGCGAATATCCCAAGCCGGATCTCTTTTGCCGTTTCCTCGCAGATTGATTCCAGAACAATCCTTGATGGGGGCGGTGCCGAGAAATTATTGGGCAAAGGGGACATGCTGTATTCCCCGATTGGCCTGAATAAACCCCAAAGAGTTCACGGCTGCTTTATCGACGAGCAAGAAACAAAAAATGTCATCGAACATTGGAAAAAACAAGGCAGATCGGCTTATGAGCTCGATGAAAATCTGCTCGAAGAAACCACAACCACTGAAAAGCCAGATGAAGATCTTGACGAGCGTTTTGCTGAAGCCGGCGAGCTGGTGATTACATCCGGGATCGCTTCGGTATCTTATCTGCAAAGGCGGCTGAGAGTTGGGTATTCCCGGGCAGCCCGCTTGATGGATATGCTGGAGGACGCCGGCGTCGTTGCCCGCAGTGAGGGCAATAAACCACGGGAGATCCTGATGTCCCTCGAAGATTTTCAAGGTTATTTTTCTTAAGATGACTATTTTCTCCTAATACAACAAACGCTGTAAATTTAAAAAAGGGCTCAGCAAGACGCTTCAAATTTGAACTGAACCCCAAAATCTGGACAGAATATAATTAAGCTGCGCTGGAGGACTGGATCCTGTATTGAACAGGACTCAGTCCTTTCAATTTGCTTTTAATCCTTTTGGTATTGTAGTATTC
>JAMPIU010000096.1 GCA_023667845.1 Dehalobacter sp.
ACCCGGTCTGCACCGATCTTCTCACAATTTCCATAGGGAGCAGTAAGATGGGAGCATAACGGGGCTTTTGACTGACCTCCGATTCGTACCACACCAGTAACCCGAGAGCCATATAAAGGGTATTTGCTCCATTTTCTTCAAGGCTGGTACGTGCGGCACGATAAAGCTGGGTCAACCGATTAGATAGTTCTTTTTCGGTTAAATCAGCACGCAAACGCTGCTGTGAGAATTCTTCCTGTAATAGTTTGACCAGCGGGTCATTCTTTTGCCTTCGAATAAATACTTTGGAGTCACGTGAGCTCTCGTCCCAGTCCACAGGCCGGGGGTGTATTCTAAAATCCTCCCCGTCTGCTAATTGATCTTCCAGTTCGTTTAGTTCAACTGTAAGTATAGGGATGCATGAACCAGTCACCCGGAAATTCAGAAGAGGATTTCGCATACTTAAATCCAATAGACGCCTCTCCCACTGTTCCAGGCGTGACCGTTCTTCTTCGGTTTTATCTTTTTCAGTTATAAAGATAGGCCTATCAACATCTTCCGGGGCTTGTTGGTCTATGGGTGTCTTCTGAGATGGTATTTTCTCCTCATCAGTTAAACTACCATGAAATCTTAAAGGCAATGGCCTGATCTGACTGGCTCTGGCTCGCCGGACATCTACGAAAAAATTAAAATTATCCGTATTGCGAAGCAAATTTTCACCCATTACAACTGCTTGGTCAAAAGAGCTGCTCTGCTCAGAGGTAACCGCTGTACTCTCTAATACACAAATCTCTTGTACACCTGGGGCTATACGCTTAGTCAGAAGTGTCACATCATCTTGTAAGCTCTCGGAAAATGATTCTTCAACTAACCATAAGCCGGGGAATGCATGTCCTTTTATAAATATAATTAGGGGGTTTAAACCTACTGCTTCAGCGCAGGCCGCAAATAATACAGTTAAATCTAAACAGGTAGCAAGATGGAATTCCTGAATAATGTCAGGCATTCGGATCTTCTGCCCATGTTCTTCGAAACTGGCTGGT
>JAMPIU010000097.1 GCA_023667845.1 Dehalobacter sp.
TGGAGGAAGTTCTACCAGTTCTGCGTTGCGGTGCTCATGCGTGAGGGTGGGCCCGCGTAAGTCAACGCACGTTGACTTAGAAGAGGGGTGTCGATGCTACGTCAACGCACGTTGACTTAGAAGACGTCTGTTGATGCCGGGTCAATCTATGTTGACTTAGCCTTCCCTTGCGGTATCTCAAGAACCAAAATATTGGAAGTTCATACCATTGTTCGTGAAGAAGTACAGCAGAGAGGACCAGATCACGATGGCAGCCTGGGCCGCGGACTGCGCCGAGCGGGTGCTCCCGTTCTTTGAGGAGGCCTGTCCGGAGGACGACCGGCCGCGGAGCGCCATCGAAGCGTGCCGGGGGTGGGTCCGGACGGGTGTGTTCAGGATGGTCGAGATCCGTGGGGCGTCCCTCGGTGCTCATGCCGCCGCCCGCGATGCGGAAGAGGGGAGCGCGGCTCAGTTTGCCGCCCGGGCCGCAGGCCAGGCGGTGGCGACCGCACACGTCCCCCAGCACGCCTACGGGGCGGCCTACTATGCCCTCAAGGCCGTCGCGGCGGCTGACCCCCTGAATGCCGTAGCTGGTGTTGCTACGGAGCGGGAGTGGCAGGCGGAAAGGCTTCCGGAGGGGCTGAGGGATGAGATCATGGAGAGGATCGTCGTTTTAGAGCACGGGGGCGGGGTTTTTGTTAAACTGATGAAGGGGGAGGGGTTTTGATGGTTTAGCTGTTTGATTTTTTGGCGTTCAATATGTACGGTTTTGCCGCAGTGAGGGCAAACGGTTTTGATCGATCTTTCCTTTTGATACACGACCCTGACATATTTGGTGGTATAGAGATCAGACTCCTCATCTGGAAGCAGAGGGCGATCATTCGGAGAGTTAAATGTGTCAAAGATTCGCAAATTGTTTGCGATATCCCTTTGTATAATGAAAGATTACTGGGATTCCATCCGTATGATATGTTTATTTTTATAGATGTCGCTCATTTAAAACAATCGATCAATTCATGCTAAAGAAGACATATTTTTTGTAGGGTGTGAAAGTGGCTTTATTTAAGAAAATTGCAGATCCGGTTTTGGTATCAGGTAGAGAAGACCAATCTGTAGACATTAAAATCGTCAAAAAACCAATGATCTGTCTGATTGATACAGACAATACAGTAAAAAGTGACCTAACTAGATGTGGTTTAACTATTTCATCTGGGACACTTGGAACACCGGTGATTGTTCCAAACGAGAAGGAATTTCGTTACCGTTGTTGTCTTCCAAATTACCAAATACCTTCAAATCTCCACGAATACGATATTGTCATAGTTGATGTAAGGGATGTTGAACTCAAGGAATATATTGCAGATGAACACACAAAGACTTACACCACAGGGGCACCTTCGGCATATTTTAAATGTGCATATCCTGAGACTGTATTCGATCCGAGACCCTTTGGAGCAAGCCAAGTTCGCTTACAGATCTCTGAATTGCTAAATAATGGAGGATTGTTGATTGTTTTCGCGGGGGAGAAACGTTATAGAGTTGAATATAAATTTGTGGCTATCACTTTGACGGGCTCACAAGATGGTGGATCGGAAGGACATCTTATTTATGATTTTATACCCGATTGTCTTATCCAAAACAATAAATCAGGGGAACAAATATTTGTTGAGAGGGCGCAAGGTTCCCTTTTTAGTTTATTGGGGCGATATTGCGAAAATTGTCGGTATCATGTGACTATTCATGACTTTTCAAGTAGCAAGAAGAATACAAGTTTCTTCCCATTACTTAGAAACTCATCAAATGAGGTTGTCGGATATTTGCAAACATATGGGGATGGGGCAATTATTGTTCTTCCGGACATTCATGATAAGTCCACATTTTTACATGAATTACTAATGAATGAATTGCCTGCAATGTTTCCTCGTATATTCCCTTATCACACGCAGAGTCGATGGTTGGAAGAGGAACCCTATTACCTTCCGAATCAAGAAAAATTGATCCAAAAAAAGGATGATGCCGTTGTGGAGTTTGAAAAGCGAATATCTGAAATTGAGTCTGAAATTGCTGAAAATATAGAGAAATATTCGTGGCTCCACGGGCTCTTAACAAAAGATGGTGCAGAACTAGTTAGGGACGTACAAAAGTTTTTGGAATGGTTGGAATTTGATACTGTAAGGTACATGGATGATCCTGATAAAAAAATTCAGGAAGAAGATTTGCAAGTAGATGTGTCACAGGGATTACTTGTTATCGAAGTAAAGGGGATTTCTGGGACCTCTAAAGATGAAGATTGCAGCCAGATTAATAAAATAAAATATCGAAGAACTAAAGAGAGGGGCTCTTTTGACGTTTATGCCTTGTATATCGTCAATCATCAAAAGCACCTCCCTCCGTTGGAACGAGAAAATCCACCATTTAAGCCTGAACAAATTATAGATGCTCAGAATGAAGAAAGAGGTTTACTTACGACTTGGCAGTTATTCAACCTCTGCTTTTCTATTAGGGCAGGTGGAATAACAAAAGAGGACGCTAGAAAATCACTGATCGAATTCGGTCTGGTAAATTTCAAACCACATGGCTGTGACGAGTTAGGTAAGCCTATAAATGTGTTAAAGGATGGATCTGTTGTTCTATTTGACACAAAAATTCCGATGTCAACCGATGATTTCCTAATAATTCTGAGAGATGAGCGTTATCACAAAGCAGAAATTCGATTTATGAAATCAAATGATGAAACTATCCGAAAGATCGAATCGGGCCCAGTTGGAATTGAAATAAATGTCCCCGCAAAAAAGTCTGACATCTTTCTACTCAAGAGGTCGTCTTAAAATGATATATTTTAGTAAATAATACTTCAGGTCGTGATATTTCGGGAAATTGATGATGGACAGATTACGTATGATATCAAGTGTACCGCCGTTGCCATGCTTTGGGACGGTGTTTGCACCCGCTAAATCATCGAAGAGACTTCAAGCCCTCTACTGTATTTCAGCAGGGTGTGTGAAAGGGGTCGTGGCCGCAGGAGAGGCAGACTGCGATCTGATCTTGGGTGTTCCATGGGGAAGAGGATAGTAACTAGGTAGTCAGTCCGTTGGTTAGTTCTCATGAAATTGGAGATTTTCAATATTTCGATCTCTCTGTTTTAATTATGGAATCCTTCATAATCGGCATCAACTCATTTTCTGGTGTTAGAATCATTAAATGGCCTTTTTGCGAGTCCTCAATAATATACACGCTTTTTAGGATCTGACCGTCACTTAAATAAAGATTCATCTTTTTAAATGGTAAAAGTGAGACGGCACTTACGATAAAGTACCAGACTATGAATGTTAATCCAATATAGACAACAGATAGAGCGTTGAAGTTTAAGCCGATGCCTAGCAGTGGAATTAGTAGTGTGAGCGACATCATTGCCTTCAAAAAATCATCCTTTTTTGAGACCGTATGACCAAAGGCGCCCCTTAGGGAATATACTTCGTTATGAAAAAGACCTGCTTTAATATCCTCATTAGTATAATACGGATTGCAGATTGAGAGAGCTTCGTAGTCTTGAAGTAGTTTGGCTGATTTTAAAAAGAGGGGAATAAATACCAATTCTGTAAGCAATAATAGTCCTACTAAAACAATGGATTCGAACAATTGCTGTTTGATAACGAGTAAATAAATAACTAGTGGTATTAAAATTAAGTAGTTGAAAAATCCAAAAAATGATATTAACGAATCAATATACTTTGTTTCTACATTCCCCTCAACATCATATATCATGACCCCTTTTCGTCTTATAAAGTTAAAGAATGTGAAAAATCCAATAATATATGCAAGAAATACTGGAAGACCAATGAACGTGGGAATTTGAGACACCAATGGAGATAGAAATTGCTTGGAACTCTCAAAATAATTGAAAAATGCTATTGCAGCACTTAGATGACTATTATAGATCACTGCTAACGTAGAAAAAAACGTGACAAGTATCGCAAAAATGACAAAAAAGAATAGCATGTAATATTTTAGAACCTGATCGGTCGAGTCTTCATTGCCTCTTAGAGAGGATATATTTTGCAAATATAGCCATGACGCATATCCCAATAAAATAACCGAATTTATCGAAGTAAGGAATAAAAATATCTCAATAGGGCCTAAAGAATTAAACTGATTTATCACAGTTTTGTTAATATAATTGATGGTCAGCGCAACAAAGACCATCGGAACAAAAATTACCTTATTCCCAAAAGAAAAGGAGTTTGTTACCATTAATGTAGAGTAAACAAAGTCCCTATATATTATCTTTTCATTATGATCTTCTAGTTTAGCTGGTAGACTGTTCGGGTGCGCGGTTCCTCTCCCTCCTCTTATCTTCACCCCACCTCCCGCAGATCCCTCCGTATCCGCCGCCGTTGGTACCACTCCACCACCGTACCCAGCGCATGGTAGATCGGGTTGACCGGCACGTCCACGTAGTAGCGTCTCCCCTTCTCGAGCCACCCCTTCCCGGCCCAGTAGGCGTGATCTGCGGGAGCTCGTTCGCCCAGTTCATCGCAGGGCGCCCTCCCGATATGAAACGCCATCACATCGAAGAGCCCCGGCCTCGCGCGCGTTTCCCTCCGGAGCGCGGCAAGAAAGGCCTCTGCCGCCGCCTGCAGTTTCTCTTCGTTCTCCCGCAGCCGGTAGGCGGGCAGCGGGCCCATCGTCG
>JAMPIU010000098.1 GCA_023667845.1 Dehalobacter sp.
TTCCTTTATTAAATCGATAGATAGATAATTCCATAGTTTAATGAAACTGAATTTATGAAACTGAATTTATGAAACTGAATTTATGAAACTGAATTTATGAAACTGAATTTATGAAACTGAACTTATTTGAATCCACTCTTAACATATGTAATTTTTGCTAGCCTGATATTGCCAATAAAAATAAGTATGAAGCCAAAAAGTCTTGTTTAAAATGCTTGATCAAAAAGATTTCAAACCGGTCACGCTCGCAGATCGGCCTTTTTTCGAGCGCCATTACGCGCTTTACCCGCAAACCCACAGCGACAACACTTTCACGAGCATGCTCTGCTGGAACCATTTCATGCATTACCGATATGCATACGTCAATGGGAACGTGATTCTTTCGTGCACAGCCGCAGGAGTGACCCGGTTACACCCGCCTATAGGCCCCCTTGATCCTGAACTCATGAGGGAAGTAATACAGCTGTCGCTGGACATTGGCAACGATAATAAGCCCCTTACACTCATTGATCCTGAGACAGCACAGTGGATGAAGAAAATCGATCCTGACCTTGTGCTGGTTCCAGATCTGAACCATTTTGAGTACGTGTACCGGGCTCTCGACCTCGCTGAGCTTCCGGGAAAGAAATATCTCAAAATCCGCAGCCAGATTAACAAATTCCGGAAAAATTACCGGCATTCTGTCGAGCCGATAACCCCCGAAAACCGGAAAGAAATGATGGAGTTCCTGGTCAAGTGGTGTAAGAGCAAAAAGTGCAAGAACAATTTCACTCTTGCCCACGAAGTAGAGGCGTTTTCCTACGCCATCGAGCACTTAACCGAGTTGCCTTTGCGAGGCCTTTTGATAAGGGTCGGCTCACAGGTAAGTGCCATTTCTCTTTTTGAGCGTCTCAATGCTAATACGGCGCTAATCCATTTTGAGAAAGGGCTGCCGGAATATGAGGAGATATACAAGGTAATCAACGCCGAGACTGCAGCGGTTCTTGCCAGCGAGGTGGAATATATCAATCGGGAAA
>JAMPIU010000099.1 GCA_023667845.1 Dehalobacter sp.
GAAGATTATGAGGAACTGGACCTGACGCCGGCCGAAATCTATGAATACCTGATGAGACTTCATGCAGCCGGTATTATCAAGGGCAGCGAAGGCAACCTGAATGTAAACAGCGGCATTAAGAGGGCTGAAATGGCGGTCCTGACCGGGCAGATTGACGATTATATAAAGAATCATGATGATGATGACGATGACTCGGACTCCGACGCTGAAGACGTTGAGAGCAATCTTGAAGACGGCGCCTATACCGTGGGAGACATAGATTTCAGCTTAAAGCTTACTTATGATGAAGACGACAAAACTGTTACCGCTAATCTTTATGCGGATGATGAAGACGCGGCCGATGATTGGGATGATTTAAGCAACAGTGATATTGAAGACGATGTAAAAGATATTTGCGATGAAATTGCCGACGCTTTTGAAGATGACGCGGATATCACCCTTGATACCATTGAAATTACCTTCTATGATGAGGACGATGACATGCTGGATAGTTTTGACTATGACGTGAGCAGTGGAGACCTGGATTAAAAGGAACGCCAAAAGTGATTAGTGCAATGAAGCGCCCGCTCAATTTGAGCGGGCTGTTTTTTTATTTGTTCGGCTAAAGCCGAACCTACAATAGAACCTGCAATTGAACCTGCAATACAAAGGAGTTAGCTTTATTTGCCGTCTTTTTTGTCTTTCTTGTTGTAGTCTTCATAGCTTTTCTTTAAATTTTCAATGTTGGCCAGCTGGCGGATAGTGCGCAGGCGGTATTTTTCAGCCTGAAGCTGTTTTTCTAATTCATCAACAGCACGCTGGTTGATCCTGCCGCCGCGATTTTTCAGGGCCTCAAGTTTCGCCTCGAGTTCTGTTATCCGGCCCTCAATATCACTTTCGTCTGAGGAAAGTTCACCGGGTTTTTTTGGCATGATTTCATTAATTGGTTTTTGAGAAACTTTGGATACGGTCCCGGCCTCTGTTTTTTCAGTTGGTATCTTAACTTTTTTAGGCGGGGATTCCCTGTCCGGCTGCC
>JAMPIU010000100.1 GCA_023667845.1 Dehalobacter sp.
AGGAGCGACGCGCCAAGGAGGGCGCAATAGCCGAAGAGCGGTTAGGGTACATGGCGTAAACCCAAAATGATAAGAAAATACCGCTAATAGTTTTGTGAGCTATTAGCAGTATACGAATACAAAAGATTCTTTACAAAAAAGACTAAGTAAGAACAGAACATTAACGGTCAAAATAGATGTTTTTGCTGCTCGCATTCAGCGGGATTGCGACAGCGATATCCCCCTCAATTAACCCTATTTTTTTCGCAACGGCACCTGCGGAATACATGATGCGGTTATCCGCGTTGAGCGTTCCGGCTGTCTTTACGGCAGACCCGAGTGCAATACCCAGGTCAATCAGACGCCAGGGACAAAGCGGACCGTTAAATTCCGGCCCTTGCGCGACAGCTTCGAGCATCGTGCAGTTTGGATGGCCGCAGGCGCCGCAGTTTAAGCCGGCATGTTTGGCATCCTTCAGAGACAGTAAAACCAACGCCTGAGAATTACGTATATTGGCAGCATCACGGTTGAAAAATTTCTTCCCGTTTTCCTCGCTGCACTTCGACATTTCATCGGCCAGATAAGTCATTACAGATGGTTCTGTAATGACCTTTACATTTATGTAATCCTGTCCTTTTGCTTTCGGTGCGGTGACTGCGGACAAAGCCATAAGCTCAGCTACGGTTTTCATAATTTCCATATTCCTGTTTCTCCCTTCAAAATTGTGCGCTGTTCTAGTGTTTTTGATATTTTGTAAGTATAATAGTACTATTATTATAACGAATTACCAGAACTTTGTAAAAATCCACACGCCATTATATTCATATTTTTAAGATCGACAAGGTATTTAAATGAGGTGAAACTGATTTGAACGAAAGAATACTGACGGTATCGGAAATCAACCGGGAAATCAATGATGCGCTGAAAAAGCATAATGGTTTATGGAATTGCTGGGTGACAGGCGAGATATCCAATTTTAAAGATCATATTCCGTCAGGTCACTGGTATTTTACGTTGAAAGATAAAGAAGCCGGCATTAAAACCGTAATGTTTAAAACCAGGAATCTGACAGCCGGTTTTCAGCCTCAAAACGGAATGAAGGTGTCGATCCGGGGAAGTATCCGTCTTTATGAAAAAGACGGCAGCGTCCAGCTGTATGCGGAAGAAATCTACCCGAGCGGCCTCGGCGCTTTATACCTGGCATTTGAACAGCTAAAGAGCCGCTTGGCTGCCGAAGGACTGTTCGCCGCAGAGAAGAAGAAACCGATCCCACGATTTCCTTCGAGGGTGGCCATCGTCACCAGTTCTACTGGAGCAGCGCTGAAGGACATCTTGCATATTGCCCGAAGACGCAATCCATTGATTTCTTTAATCATTATTCCTTCTGCGGTTCAGGGTGAGGCAGCACCGGGAGAAATCGTCAGAGCTATTCAGAGAGCCAATCATTACGGAGAGATTGACCTGCTGATTGTCGGCAGGGGAGGTGGTTCCCTGGAAGAACTATGGGCTTTCAACACCGAGGAGGTGGCAAGAGCCATTGCCGCTTCCAGCATACCGGTCGTTTCTGCTGTCGGTCATGAAGTCGATTATACGATTGCGGATTTTGTTGCCGATTTAAGAGCGCCGACGCCGTCAGCTGCTGCAGAATTGGTCATTCCGGTCCTTAACGAATTGAAAGACGGTATCCGTTATTATGAAGAAAAGCTCACGCAAAGGATCCAAAGCGTTCTGCGAACCAAAAGGCATCAAGTGGAAGAATTGATGTCCAACTCTGCTTTGGCCCGCCCGGGCTGGCGTGTCGAACAATCCAGACAGAATCTGGATTATCTCTCCACGCGTCTTGTCGAGGGAATGACTGGATTTCTGACAGAAAAGAATGGTATACTTAGGTTGTTAAGCGCGAAAATTGACTTATTAAGTCCCTTGAATATACTGGGAAGAGGATATTCTTTAGCCTATGATATCGAGGGGAAATTAATCAAAACGGTAAGACAGGCCGTAGCAGGGGATGCTTTATCCGTGCGGCTCAGTGACGGGACATTAATCTGCGAAGTTACAGATACAGAAGAACTTCAAACGTCAAGCGATTCAAACGTCAAGAGAGGATTACCATGAAAAAGAATAGCGATAAAGAAGCCTTCACCTTCGATAAAGGGATTGAAAGGCTGGAGCAAATCATTAATGATCTGGATCAGAACAATGTGCAGCTCGAGCAAGCTCTGGACTTGTTTGGGGAAGGAATTAAGCTGATCAAACAATGTAACGGCCTTCTGGATTCGGCCGAAGCAAAGGTCAAAGTGCTGTTGGAAAATAGTAAAGGCGAGCTGGTAGTAACCGATCAAGATTAGGAGCACAGACAGAAAATGTTTAAAGAACGCTATCATGACTATTTAGAGATGGTTGAACAATATCTTAATCATTTGCCGCTGGATCGGAATATACTGGGCAGGAGTATGAACTATTCCCTGGTCGGGGGAGGCAAAAGGATTCGGCCCGTATTGGCGCTGGCCTGCGCGGAGCTTGTCGGCGGACGGTCTGAAGAGATTGTCTCAGAAGCTGCCGCGATCGAGCTTATCCATACCTATTCCCTGATTCATGACGATCTTCCAGCCATGGATGATGATGATTATCGCAGAGGTAAACTGTCGAACCATAAAGTATTCGGAGAAGCCGGAGCCGTTTTGGCGGGTGACGCCTTGCTTACGCTTGCTTTTGAGCTGCTGGCTGAGCCTTCGGCAATAGAGCCTCAGAAAAAATTAAGGGTCATTAGAGAGACTGCCCAAGCCGCCGGCTGGCAGGGCATGGTCGGCGGGCAGAGCCTTGATACGCTTGGAAACCTGGAAAACAGTACGCTGGCTGATATCGAGCAGGTCCATCATTTAAAGACCGGCGCTCTTCTGAAGGCTTCAGCGCGTCTTGGCGCAATTTTAGGCGGAGGATCGGAACCGGAGATTGAAATCCTGACAAGCTATGCTTTATACTTGGGATTAGCCTTTCAAATCAAAGACGATATTCTTGATGTTGTAGGAGAAAGCGCGGTCATCGGCAAATCCGCCGGTAAGGACCAAAAATCCGGCAAACCGACCTATCCGTCGCTGCTGGGGCTTGAGGGGGCCAGGGAGCAACTGGAAAAAACGGTCTTTCTGGCGAAAGAATCCCTGTCTTGTTTTGGCCCGAAAGCAGCGTTTTTATTATCCCTGGCTGACTACACCGCTGAAAGAACAAACTAGTACCATGTAACCCCTAAATCTTATATATCCTGGCGGCCAATTTCTTTTCATACTGCGTTGTCTTATCGCTCCTATGCCATCCATGGCATCCGCGACATTTGTCCATCCGTGGACTTCAATCGCCATACACTCGGTATGGCTCAATCCTCCGCCTTGTCTTAAAAGAAATCTGCTCACCATTATATTACAATTTTAGGGGTTACAAGGTACTAGATAAAAATGACGAATGACGGGAACAATGACAGAAACATCATATGATAGAAAAAATTAATCAGGATGAGAGAGGATGATTCATCGCTATGAACCCAGTCTCTTCGATATTGAACAACAATATCATGTGGGTTTCGCTTTTTGCCTGGATACTTGCCCAATTCTTAAAGATCCTGATCAATTTTGTGATTGAGAAGGAATGGGATTTTGATCTTCTGACAAGTTCCGGCGGATTTCCAAGTTCGCATACAGCGATTGTCTGTGCCTTGGCCATCAGCATTGGCAAAACCGACGGCTGGGAATCTTCTCTGTTTGCGATTGCTGTTACGCTGGCTGTTATTGTCATGTATGATGCTGCCGGTGTCCGGCGCGCAGCCGGAAATCATGCCAGAATTATCAACTATCTTGTGGAATGGATGCGGCAGCACCCGACAGATTTTTTGGGTTATAATATTCAAGAGGAAAAGTTTAAGGAACTAATCGGTCATACGCCTTTTGAAGTGTTTGGTGGCGCAATTCTAGGCTGCGCAGTTGGTTTGATCTTTTAGTAACGCCAGAATGCAGCGCATTCTCGTGTCGTTATTTTGAGAACGGGTTATAGGATGAGGAAGGCAGGATAGACTTTTGGTTCGCAAGAAACAAAGTGTTCGCTATATTATTACCGTATTTATTGCCACGTTTTTTATTGCTTCACTTCTGGGAAGCGGAACAGAGGCTTTTTTAAGGTTTTTTCCGGTAAGCCTGACCTGGATATTGCTGATGGTTGTGATAACGGTCGGAATCCTGTTTGATATCATCGGTATTGCGGTGACGGCTGCTGATGAAGCGCCTCACCATGCCCGGGCAGCCAAAAAAATTTTTGGTGCCAAGCAGTCTGTCTATTTAATCAAACACGCCGATAAAGTCGCCAATTTCGCCAATGATATTGTCGGCGATATCACGGGAACATTAAGCGGGGCAATGGGCGCGACCATTATTTTAAGCTTAATCGCTAAATTTTCTGTTTTAAGTACCTGGAAGGTACTTTTAAATGTGTTGATTTTGGCCTTGATTGCTTCGCTTACTGTGACGGGAAAGGCCTGGGGCAAAACCATTGCGATTAACGAAGCAAATCGGATTGTTGATATGACCGGCAGAGTGATTGCCAGTGTGGAAAAGGTAACCGGACTGAGCATGACAAAAAACAAACGAGGAGGAAAATAATTTGCGGCTTCTGGACAAAATTGATTCTCCGACCGA
>JAMPIU010000101.1 GCA_023667845.1 Dehalobacter sp.
GGAACAGCATCCTTAACACAAAAACTTCGACAACTGGATCTAGCCTTGAGTCCGCAGGAAGCAGCTACACTGCTTGATAAAGTAAGACATACCGCGATTCTGCAAAAAAAGCCGGTGACAGATGCTCAGCTTAAAACTCTTTACAATTTACATATGGAATCGGTAAATGAATCTAATGTCCACTTATCAATTAAAGGAGAAATCTCCTGTGATTAGAAATGAAGGCTTTGAAATCGTTGACACTACATTACGTGATGGAGAGCAATCTGCAGGTGTCGTTTTTTCGGTTGAAGAAAGAATGAATATCATTTCGGCTTTAGATAAAGCAAAAGTGAAATGGATTGAGGCTGGGATTCCTGCGATGGGCAAACAGGAATGTGAAGATCTAAAACTCATGCTCGAACTGCCAATAAAATCGAACCTCATCGCATGGAACAGAGCAAATTTAGAGGATTTAAAGGCGTCTATTGAATGTGGATTTAAATTTATTCATGTGTCTTTACCGGTATCCGATTTGCATATAGAATATAAGCTTCAAAAAAATAGGGTATGGGTATTAGATCAATTGAAAAAATGCCTGGAGTATCTCAAAGACTACGGGGTAACGGTTATTGTAGGAGCTGAAGATGCCTCAAGAGCAGATCCGGAATTTTTTCTTCAATATGCAGGTGTTGCGGCTTCTTACGGCGCAATAAGAATCCGATATTCGGATACCGTAGGATGTCTGGACCATTTTACGACATATTGCAAAATTAAAGAAATTGCGAATAGCAGCCCGCTTCCTGTTGAAATTCATGCTCATAATGATTTTGGCCTGGCCGTAGCAAATACATTGGCAGCATATCGGGCGGGAGCAGAGTTTGCAAGTGTAACAGTAACAGGGGTCGGTGAACGTGCTGGAAATGCCTCAATGGAAGAGACAGCAGTTTCATTAAAACATTTTTACAACTACGATTGCGGGATTGAGCTTGAAGCTTTGCCGTCTCTAGCTGAAATGGTCTCAA
>JAMPIU010000102.1 GCA_023667845.1 Dehalobacter sp.
TTCCTGATAGATTGATAATTCCCGTCTTTATTCCGTTACGAATAACAAAACCATAGCCTTTTCCCGGTGCCCCTTTCGGGTAATTGGCAGGCCGGATCAGCTTGGTTTCATCATCGATAAATTTGATGATTTCCTTTTGGTCCCAGACATGGTTGCCCATCGTCAAAAAGTGGATTCCGTAATCATACAGCTCATAGGCGACTTCTTTGGTAAGTCCCCGCCCGCCTGAGGCATTTTCAGCGTTGGCAATCACCAGATCAAGTTTATGTTCTTTCTGGAGTCCGGGAAGAAAAGCAGCCACCGCTTCTCTTCCCGGTCTGCCGACGATATCACCGATAAAAAGAATCTGCATAAGGTACTCCTTTACTTGCATTAAGCCCTTCGTTCAACCATTGAAAACAAGTACTCTGCCGTCTTCCCGTACAGCTGTGATGTTTTTTTCTGTTCCGTTAGAACGTACAGCTGCCATCATATGATGAATGACCTCTTCCTGCAGGATGACCTCTTCTTCAGGCAGGCTGCATTCATCAGCAATCAGCTTAGTGCCAAGCTCGCTTTTCATGATTTCTACGATGAGGTTTATTTCGGTGTGGGTAATACTGCTTAAATCTCTGCGAATCACAATCAGGTCCAGTTCCTGTTCAAATTTTTCCACATTTAAAAGCTGAATTTTTCGGCCTTCAATCTGATGAAACAATTCCAAGGCCTGCCGGAGTTTATTCTGAAGCGCTTCAAAACCGCACTCCTTGACGACCAGGAATTTAAGTATCATGGTCTGCTGCTCCTGACTGCAGCTGATCGTTACAACTTCCGGATAGCGCAGCAAAATAGAAACAAGTAATCCCGTACTGTAATTCAGATAATTGGATTCAGCAGTTACGACTTCTGAAGCGGCCATCTTGATAATCCTTTCCCGAATGAAATAATAGGGCTTTCTCCAAAACATATAGTAATTCTTCAAGGAGACGCAAAGTCCTTCCCAGCGTGCCCTAGCAATTATAACCTATTTTGTCCCAACATACCAATATCAAGATATACAAACAAAGCAGGCCTTACACCTGCTTTGCTCGTTATACGCATTTCAATATCTGAACATCGTACGCTTAATCCGTAAGCTATCTTTGTGTCAACGTCGTTTCATCGCAGATTACTTCGCGTAATCCACTGCGCGGGTCTCCCGCATTACGACAACTTTGATCTGTCCGGGGTATTCCAGTTCTTCTTCAATTCTCTTGGCAATATCATGCGCGAACCTTGGTGCAAGTGCATCATCAATCTTGTCCGGATTCACAATAATGCGAATCTCTCTGCCGGCCTGAATCGCGTAAGATTTTTCAACACCTTCAAAAGTCTCGGCAATTTCCTCAAGCTTCTGAAGCCTTTTTATGTAGGACTCCAAAGTCTCGCGTCTGGCGCCCGGTCTGGCAGCCGATACCGCATCCGCAGCGGCAACAAGTACTGCAACAATCGTCTTGGGTTCAGTGTCGCCGTGATGGGCCTCAATGGCGTGGATGATATCCCATGATTCCTTGTACTTTTTGCAGAGATCAACACCAATCTCGACATGCGTGCCTTCGGTATCATGGTCAACAGCTTTGCCGATGTCATGCAGAAGTCCGGCGCGTTTTGCGGTCTGGACATCGACACCAAGTTCGGAAGCCATTAATCCGGCCAGATGGGATACCTCGATAGAGTGTCTCAAAACATTTTGTCCGTAACTGGTTCTGAAACGCAGCCGGCCAAGCAGTTTAATCAGTTCGGGATGTATGCCGTGAACCCCGGTTTCGAAGGTGGCCTGTTCCCCTTCTTCCCTGATTTTCTGGTCAACTTCCTTCTGCGCCTTTTCGACCATTTCTTCAATTCTGGCCGGATGAATACGTCCGTCCAAAATCAGTTTTTCCAGAGCGACTCTGGCGACTTCTCTTCTGATCGGATCAAATCCTGAGAGAATAACAGCTTCAGGCGTATCATCAATAATCAAATCAATACCCGTTAAAGTCTCAAGAGCTCTGATATTCCGGCCCTCTCGGCCAATGATACGGCCTTTCATCTCATCGTTCGGCAGGGCAACCACCGAAACTGTACTTTCAGCAACATGGTCTGCAGCACAACGGTGAATAGCCAAAGAAATAATATCTTTAGCGCGTTTTTCGGCCTCTTCTTTTGTCCGGGTCTCATATTCCTTAATCATGATTGCCGATTCGTAACGTACTTCTTCCTCAACACTTTTCAGCAACAATTGTTTGGCTTCTTCAGGAGTCAGACCGGAAAGCCTCTCCAGCTCAGCTACCTGTTTAGCCAGAAGTTCATTTAAATCAAGTTTTTGTTTTTCAACTTCGGATTCTCTGCGATGTAAATTTTCTTCCTTACGTTCCAGAACTTCCGTTTTTCTTTCTAGGGTTTCTTCCTTCTGAAGATTGCGTCTTTCCATACGTTGGATTTCGTTACGTCTTTCTCTGGTCTCTTTTTCAATATCATTGCGAAGCTGCATAACCTCTTCTTTTGCTGCAACGATTTTTTCCCTTTTTTTGGCTTCAGCCTCTGCCTCAGCATTCTTCAAAAGCCTTTTTGCTTCTATTTCAGCAGATCCAATCATTTTTTCCGCAGATGATTTGCGGATAAACCAGCCGATCAGACTGCCAATCGCCAATCCGGCGAGTACAATAACAACTGCAATTAAGCCTGATATTTCCAAAGCTTCACCTCCTTGAATTATAGTATTAAATATTTCGTTAAAATAACAAAAAACTGGTCAGACCAGTTCCGTAAAATCTATAACCCTCGTTCGATTATTTTTCCCTTAAATATAGCTACACCGATACCCGGTGCAGCTGAGATGTTCAGTTTAATATAAGAGAAAACCTTGAAAGGTTAAAAATTTACTAGAAACAGATCCATTTAATAATAGTTTAATGAAATGTGCAAATAATGTCAAGTTGGTGGGATGACAAAGTATACTAAATACTTACAGATTATCGAAAATAATAATCTCTCCAAGTACTTTTTTGACGATATCCAATTGATAGCCCTTCGCTAAGAGCTTGTCCCCGACCTTTTTCCTTAAGTATAACTCTTTTGGGGGGATATTTCCGTTCTGATCGTTTAGGGATTTTTTCTGATATTTCCTATACTCTTGCTCAAACATTTTACGGCCAAGCAGCAGGCAGTTTTGAACCTCCTGCTGCTCGGGATAGTATTCATCCATGACGAGAGAAATCATCCGATTGTCCAGACCGGCTTTTTGCAGTTCCATACATATTCTGGCCCTGGAGAACCTTGTTTCCTTACTTTTAATATATGACAAGGCATATTGCCGGTCATCAATATATTTCCATTCTTCTAGCTTTCGAAGAGCTTCAGCACTTTCCTCTGCGGAATAGCCTTTAGCTTCCAGCTTACCGGCAAGCTGGCTGGCAGACAGCTGCCTGCGGCTTAAGAAATCCAGCGCAGCACCTATCACACTTTTCTTTGGTGAGACCTGATTTCTATTCATCATTCATGCTGTCGTCCTGAGCGCCCTTGGTCTTGTCTTTCGAGACCAGAACCAGATCGCGCACTTTTCTCTCAATCTCTGCAGCGATATCGGGATGCTGACGCAGAAAGTCCTTGACATTCTCTCTTCCCTGTCCAAGCCTTTCGCCATTGTAGGAATACCAGGCGCCCGATTTCATAAGAATACCTGTTTCCGATCCCATATCGACAATACTGCCTTCCCTAGATATCCCTTCGCCATAAACCAGGTCAAAATCAGCAAAGTTAAACGGCGGTGCAACCTTGTTTTTGACGACCTTTACGCGGGTCCGATTGCCAATGATTTCCTGCCCCTGCTTGATGACATCCTGCTTTTTGACTTCCAGCCGGACTGAAGCATAAAATTTCAGTGCCCGTCCCCCGGTCGTCGTCTCGGGGTTGCCGAACATCACACCGACTTTCTCCCTGATCTGATTAATAAAGATGACACAAGTATGGCTTTTACTGATTGCCCCGGTCAGTTTGCGCAACGCCTGGGACATCAGACGGGCATGCAGCCCCATGTGGGAATCGCCCATCTCCCCTTCAATTTCAGCCCGTGGCACGAGAGCCGCCACCGAGTCAATAACGACGACATCAACCGCGCCGCTGCGGACAAGGGCTTCACAGATTTCCAGTGCCTGCTCGCCGGTGTCCGGCTGGGAAACCAGCAGATCATCGACATTCACACCCAGCGCCCGGGCATACACCGGGTCAAGGGCATGCTCCGCATCAATAAAAGCTGCAACGCCACCTGCTTTTTGTGCCTCAGCAATAATATGCAGCGTTACGGTGGTTTTCCCCGAAGACTCCGGTCCATAAACCTCTATTACCCGGCCTCTGGGAACTCCGCCAACACCTAAAGCCAAATCCAGGGCCAATGAACCTGTTGAAATCGTCTCAACAGCCATTCTGTCCGAAGCTTCGCCGAGTTTCATAATCGCTCCCTTGCCAAACTGCTTTTCAATTTGGCTCAGCGCAATATCCAATGCTTTCAGTTTATCTGGAGTAGCCATCTTTTCGTGCCTCCTCATGATTATACAAAACATATGTTCGGTTTCTATTATACTTTTTCTG
>JAMPIU010000103.1 GCA_023667845.1 Dehalobacter sp.
GTTTCTGTTTTGAGTGTGTTTTTGGCGATGGTTGCACCGATAGAGTAGCGTTGCGTATGGCCGGGTCGATGGAGCGGTTGATGGTGTCGACCCGGTTTTTAGGTTGGATCTGGTTGATAGTACTCCAAGTTTGTTGATGATCCTTTTTGTCTGGTGAGGGTGTTGTCGAGCCCTTAACGCAGGTGCATTGCACATCTAAAGACATTAACAGCCTATTACGGCTATGATGACGTCTATATCATTTTAAAAGACCAGAATATGGATTAATTGTTTTAAAGACCATTCCAAAACGTTTTTCCCCTGGATAATAGAGTAACAATTATTCTATGTTGGGGATACCATGGCCACTAACAAATTTGATCTCAATGTCGAGAAGATATTAGAGGATTGGGAAGTCTACCACGCGATTAGAGAGATCATTGCCAACGCTATCGACGAAGAACTACTCACTAAAGCCAAAAAGGTCGAGATTTTTAAGGATAAAACAAACTGCTGGCATATCCGTGATTATGGGAGAGGGCTTAATCATCATCATCTGACACAAAAAGAAAATGACGAAAAACTTGCAAACCCCCGTGTTATTGGAAAATTCGGTATCGGGTTAAAAGATGCTCTTGCAACATTCAATCGAAAGGGGGTGGATGTTTCAATAAGATCACAGCATGAAGACATTTCTTTTGGTAAATCAAAAAAACACGGTTTTGAGGACATTATAACATTACATGCATACATTTCTCCACCTTCGGATAATAAATTCCAGGGAACAGAGTTTATCCTTAAAAATTGTCCAGATAGTGATATTGCGAAGGCAAAAGATCTGTTCCTACGTTTCTCGGGCGAAAAAGTATTAGAAACAACGTCATTAGGACAAGTCCTCGAAAAGAAATCAAATCCTGCAAGAATATACGTTAACGGAGTTCAAGTTGCGGAAGAAGATACCTTCCTTTTTTCGTACAATATTACATCTCCCAACAAAACTATACAAAAAGCATTGAATCGTGAGCGTACAAATGTCGGTAGATCGGCTTACTCTGACAGGATTAAAAAGATCCTTACTGCATGCGAAAGCCAAGAAGTTGCACATGAACTAGTAAGGAACCTAGCCAACTATGGTTCCGGAGAACGTAACGAGTTAGACTGGTCCGAAGTGTCTGTCCATGCATGTCGACTGCTCAATGATCGTTCCAAGGTTGTATTCTTCACCTCCGATGAGGCCATGTCCACACCGAACCTTGTGGACAAAGCCAGATCTGACAAATACAAAGTCATAATTGTTCCCCAGAAGGTTAGAGAAAAACTGCGGGGTATGGTAGACATTGCGGGTAATCCGATCAGAGATGTGAAGCAATTCAGCAGCGACTGGAATAATAGTTTTAAGTTCTCTTTTGTGGCTGAGAAACAGCTTACTGTGGATGAAAAACGAGTCTTTGAACAAACTGATCGAATACTAGGTTTCGTTGGAGGTCGGCCTGAAAATGTTAAGGAAATATTAATTTCCAAAACGATGCGGCTTGATCTTCAATCATATCGCGAAGCACTGGGGTTGTGGGAGGCTTCTGGAAATAGGATCATAATAAAACGAGACCAACTGAAAGACTTCCAGAATTATGCAGGTACCTTGCTTCATGAGGTCGCTCACGCCACAAGTGATGCATCTGATGTATCCCGTAGTTTTGAGAGTGAATTAACCAAGTATCTGGGGCTTGTGGCGGAAAAAGCAATTAGGAATTGATGAACTTGGTTGGTGCAGAGGCTATCTAAATTAGACCGAAATCAGCGGACATATATACTCTCTGGTGCACATCATCAATTAGTATGAACACCTAGGACTGACGCAAATATGAAACAAGACATCCAAACTGAGTTAGTTCCGTTAAAATTTGGTGAGAATTTTTTTTCTGATCACGCAGGCAGAATAATTACCGATCCTCAAATAGCCATTGTTGAACTCGTTGCAAATAGTTGGGATGCAGGTTCGGGAAAAGTGGAAATATGTTGGCCGGAGGGATTAACTGGTCAGTTCGAAATAGTAGATGACGGAGAGGGGATGACAGAGGAGGAGTTCAAAAAAAGATGGACGACGTTCAACTATAATCGCCGGCAATGGCAAGGCGCATTTGTAGAATGTATACAGGACAAAAGGAGAAGAAAAGTTTATGGTAGGAACGGAAAAGGTCGACATAGTCTCTTTTGTTTTTCAGATAAATACCACGTTGAAACTTGGAAAGCGGGCGTCAAATCAACGTTCGAAGTGAATAAGCAAAACCACGGTGAAGAGCCATATCGTGTTAAACAGATAAAGAAAATTGGTTCAGAGGGTCATGGAACCAGGATCAGCTGTATAGTTCAGAGAAATTATATAAACACAGCGGAAGTTAAGAAACTCTTAGGATCGAAGTTTATCGTTGACCCTTCTTTTAAGATATACGTCAATAATGAAAAGATTGAGCTCGAAGACCTTTTGAAATATGCCGACCATCATCAGCGCTCGCTGCCAAGGTATGGAATAGTACATATTCACATAATCGATAGCGAGAAGGTTGGCAGACTGAGTACACAGCATGGTGTGGCGTATTGGGTCAATAGACGGCTAGTAGGAGAGCACACTTGGAAAAATTTTGAGAACATTTACCTTGATGGAAGATCTAAAGCAGCTAAACGTTATTCGATAATTGTCGAGGCAGATATTTTAGAAGAGGAAGTTTTAGCAGATTGGACTTGGTTTAAAGACACTCCAAAAACAACAGAAGTGATCTCAGCAATCAATCAATTTATTTTAGATACAATTCAAGAAATTGTGAAAGATGTCCGAAGTGAGGCCAAGAAAGACGTTTTAACTGAACATCGGACCAAATTGAGGTATATGGGAAACTTTGGGAGAGAACAAGTAGGGAGATTTGTTGATCAGGTTCAGATGGTGTGTCCTTCAATGAAGCAGCGACACTTAATCGATATCGTTGAAATTGTAGCAAATATGGAAATGGCTCGTTCGGGATATAAGTTATTAGAACAACTGGCTGAAACATCACCAAATGATATTGACAGATTGTCGGATATACTGAGTGAATGGAGCATCACAGAAGCAAAAATTGTGCTCGACGAGCTACGTAGAAGAATTAAATTGATTGAACGAATGGAAGTTTTAGTCGATGACCCTACTGCCGACGAGGTGCACGAACTGTTACCTCTCTTTGAAGAGGGTCTGTGGATTTTCGGTCCAGAATATGAAGGGGTCAAATATCTGCCAAATAGGCAGATAAGAACGATAATTAAACAATTTTTTGGCAAAGAGGTTATTTGCGACTCGCAAAGGCGTCCTGATATCATAGCTCTTCCTGACAGCTCCTTAAGCGCATATACTTGTGATGATTTTGGTAGTGAAGGAGAGATCATTGGTTTTTCAAAAGTGCTAACCATCGAGTTAAAAAGAGGGAAGGTAAAAATCACCAATAAGGAACGTAGACAAGCGGAAGATTATGCAGAATTAATCTTCGATTCTAAACAACTTAGCCCGACAACAAAAACCCAGTCATTTGTTTTAGGGACGAGTGTCTCATGCGGAGACCATAAAGATGATGTCAGGAATATCCAAGTATCCCCATTGCCCTATTCAATAGTTCTCAGAAAAGCAAAAGCTAGAATCTTTAATTTAATGGAACGAATAAAAATGAACAAGGAATTCGTTGAAATAGATGATCCAGAAATTTCCGAGATCATAAGTCAAACAACTATTAATCAGGCAGATACTGGGATATAGTCAACGCGAAAATAAGCGTAATTGACATTCCTATATATTTTCGTTAATCCTCTTTTTCCCATTTTCTCGCGAATACTCCCTCATGGACATAATTACAGGTGTCCTTGCGGCTTACTGTGTGCCGTTTGCTACCTTCTCGTTCGTCGTCTTGGTCCGGGCGGCTACGGCCGTGTTTGACGCGGGGGAAGAAGTGAACTCCCGGTCAAGGCCGAGTTCCTTTCCTATGGATTCTTCCCTGCCTTAGTCTCAATCTGAATATTATTGGGATATTTGTTTGGTCTCTTTGAGCATCTCCTTTAATTCATCAAGATCCTGCTGGATCCGGCTCTCTATTGCCTGAATCTTCTCGATGATAACCTCCGGCGCCTCGTACTCGACTTCCTCGTATTCGATCTCCTTGTAGCGGGAGATCGAGAGGTCGTAGTTGTTCTCCCGGATCTCCACTGCCGGCACAAAGAAGCACTTCGCCTTCCGATCGGTCGGATCTCTCTCCCTCCGTGCCCTGAACTGCTCGATGATATCCGGGATGTCACCCTTACCGTCGATGAACGTCCGTTTATCATCGAGCGAATACCCGTCCGCCTCCATATCGTAGAACCAGACCTTCCCGGTCTTCCCGCCCTTCACGAAGATCAGGACGGCGGTCGAGACCCCCGCATACGGCTTGAAGATGCCGGAGGGCATGGAGACGACCCCCTCCAGCTGATTCT
>JAMPIU010000104.1 GCA_023667845.1 Dehalobacter sp.
CATACTGGCTTTCCACCAACTTCAAATGGCTTTAGCAAAGAACGGTTGGCACCCCAGACCCCAACCATAATCATGATAAAGCCCAGCCCGCCAAAGAGCAAAAAACGAATCGGGCGGTCCAGAAAACGCAAGGAGAGAACTGCCAGAATCGGAGTGAGTAACTCGCTTGTGGTTGACCGATAATAATCCAGAATTACCACAGCCATGCCCAAGCCAAGCAGCATGGCACCGATAACAGTCAGTCCCAACCAGCGTTTGTATCCGGTACCAGGCGACAACCAACGCGATTCATGTTTGATTCTGAGAAAAAAACGCTTCAGCCAATTCGTTTTTATTATGGGGGTCATAATTAAATTGATAATAGCAGGATTATTTCCAAACGTCAACGGAAAAAGCGCAAGGCGTGGTATCTATCAGCGAAGATTTGCGTCAATAATATACCAGCACCAGGTCCACGTCCGAAGCTGATAGCGCCCTAAATTGCTCTGATACCAAAACAAACACAAATGGTATAGACAACGATCTACTAAAAAAATGGAATGAGTATAATATTCATTATCTCCAAAGATAGTCTTTATCTTTTCTGGTTCTCTTGTCGTATGGATAAAAAAGGAGCCATCTGATGTCTGATTTCCCTTACTGGGCACTTTCAATTGAAACAGTTTTGGAAAGACTGCAATCATCGCCCAATGGTCTAAGCACCACCGCAGCCGAAAAATTGATCAAGAAATACGGTCTTAATCAGATTCAAAGCCATGAAAGGGTCACAACTTTCAAGCTCTTTCTGAGTCAGTTTAGAAGCCCGATCATGTTAATCCTGCTCGTTGCTGTGGTGATATCTGCCTTTTTAAAGGACTGGACAGATGCAGGGATTATTATCCTGATTGTTTTAGGAAGCGCCTTATTGAGTTTTTTTCAGGAATACAACGCATCGAATGCCGCAGCAAAACTGAAAGAACAGCTTTCCTTCAATTCCAAGGTCATGCGGGATGGTCAGGTCGTTACCTTACCAAGTGAAAACATTGTTCCAGGTGATATTGTCATGCTTTCTGCCGGTAGTCTGATCCCAGCAGATGGGTTGATTTTGAGTGTTAATGATTTCTTCGTCAATCAAGCTCTTCTCACTGGAGAAACTCTGCCGGTTGAAAAGCGACCTGGACAATGCATGGAAGACACGAACCTGCAGAATCGTTCTAACGTAGTGTTCATGGGCACCAGCGTTCGTAGCGGCTCTGCAAATGTTGTTATCACCGGGACTGGTCGGGCGACTGAGTTTGGTCAGATAGCAGACCGATTGAACCTGCGACCACCTGAGACTGAGTTTGAAACTGGCATCAAACACTTTGGTTTCCTTCTCACAGAAGTCATGTTGATTTTGGTGATTGGGATTTTCTTTTTCAATGTGCTTCTGAACAAACCTGTTTTTAATTCACTCTTATTCTCGATTGCCCTGGCTGTTGGGCTCACCCCCCAACTTCTACCGGCAATTATTAACATGAACCTATCCAAAGGCTCTCAACAAATGGGGAAGAGTGGTGTTATCGTACGGCGTCTTGAGGCAATAGAGAACTTCGGCAGTATGGATATTCTCTGCACCGACAAAACGGGCACCCTCACTGAAGGAGTCGTGCAACTAAATGGCGTGGTCGATGTGCAAGGACTTCCATCAGAAAAGTTACGACTACTTGCGCGGCTAAATGCGTCCTTGCAGACAGGCATAGCCAATCCTTTGGATGATGCCATTATCGCCCAGGAAGATCCTGGAGCAGAACAATACGATAAAGTTGATGAGATCCCTTATGACTTTATCCGTAAGCGCCTAAGCATTGTTGTCCGGGATAACACCAATTTAAGAACCATGATTACAAAAGGCGCACTGCTGAACGTACTGGAGATATGCAGTCAGGTTGAGGTGCAAGGCAAACCAATACCTCTTGAATCTGATAATCTTGCTGATATCAACCAGCGGTTCGAAAATTGGAGTGAGCAAGGTTATCGCGTTTTGGGTATTGCTACTCGTAACATGGGAACAGAACGGCTTGATTTTCGAACTGAAGACGAACAAGACATGTGTTTCATGGGTTTCCTCCTTTTCCTGGATCCACCGAAAAAAGGCATAAAAGAAACCCTGGAAGGTCTAGAAAAAATGGGGGTGAACCTCAAGATCATCACTGGTGACAACAAACTGGTTTCCCGTCATATAAGCCAGGCAATTGGTTTGACGGATGAAAAACTGATCACAGGTGATGAGCTACACCATACAAGCGATGAAGCTCTCATGCACGTTGTTGAGAATTACACAATTTTTGCTGAAGTAGACCCAAACCAGAAAGAACGCATCATTCTGGCGCTCAAAAAACGTGGGCATGTGGTTGGGTACATGGGAGATGGCATTAATGATGCGCCTTCATTACACAGTGCTGACGTTGGAATTTCGGTTGCTAACGCAGTTGACGTGGCGAAAGAGGCCGCAGATTTTGTGTTGTTAAAACAAGACTTAAACGTACTTAAGGAAGGGATTCTACAGGGTAGAAAGACTTTCGCCAACACACTAAAGTACATTTTCATGGCTACGAGTGCAAATTTTGGGAATATGTTCAGCATGGCAGGGGCATCACTGATATTGCCATTTCTGCCAATGCTGCCAAAGCAAGTCTTAATGATCAACTTTCTAACCGATCTTCCAGAAATGACCATCGCCAGTGATAACGTGGACGGAGAGGTGATCAAAGGTCCACGTAGAATGGACATCAAGTTTATTCGCCGTTTCATGTTCACATTTGGGCTCTTGAGTTCGATTTTTGACTATGCCACGTTTTTTGTGCTGATGTATGTTATGAAAGCAAACCAACAAGTTTTTCAGACAGGTTGGTTCATCGAATCCATTCTTTCTGCTTCGTTTATAGTCTTCGCAGTGCGTACCAGACTGCCAATTTTTCGAAGCAAGCCGAGTAGTGCAATGGTCATGATGACTGTGCTGGTAGCGGGTATTACTGTTGCTTTACCCTATTCAAAAGTCGGTCCTTTATTGGGTTTTGTTCCCTTACCTTTCCACTATATCGCCCTGATTGCAGGTATTGTATTGCTTTACATGCTGGCAGCTGAGCTCGTAAAAAAGTGGTTTTACCATAATATTAAAAATGCCTGAAACGACTCCAACCCAAGTTGTACCTAAAAGAAGATGGTGGTTATTTCTGACACTCTTGTTCATCTTGGGACTGGCTACGCATCTGCTTTTACCTCAAATCGCCACCTTTGAAAAATCTCTTGCGGTATTAAAGAGTATGACCTGGTGGTTAGTCGTATCAGCAGCCCTCGCCCAATTACTCAGTTATTTAGGTAGTGGTTATATGCTACAGGCTATTGTTGCCAATCGTGATAAGAATTTTTCAATCTGGCAAGGTGTGTTGATCACTCTGGCATCTTACAGCGTCGGTTTGGTTGCAGGCGGATGGATCGGCGGAGCGGCTGCAACATATGGATGGATGAAATTGGACAAAGCCAATTCGGAAAGCGCTTCTCTCGCCAGTATATTGCCCGCATTGTTAAATGATGCCGCTTTGATGTTAGTTTCAATACTCGGGGTTACGTATTTGTTCATCGTACACGACCTGACAAAAATGCAATTGATAGGATATGGTGTTGTTTTGGTTTTTTTAGGCGCACTGCTCTTGATGACGGTCATGGCAGCAAAAAGACCGAAAGCCGTCAAGTTTATTGCCACCAAAGTTGGAGCAGGTTGGGCAAAATTGCGTCATAAAGATTATGACTCTGAACAGACCAATGCTTCCGTCGACCGTCTTATAGCTGCCTGGAGATCACTCAACCAGGGTAGCTGGTTTAAGCCAGCACTTGGAGCTTTAGCCAGTATCGGATTCGATATGCTGACGCTTTACCTGGTTTTCCTGGCGGCAGGATACAAGGTCAACTTGAGTGTGCTCTTAGCTGGTTATAGCCTGCCACTAATGTTAGGAAAGATAGCCTTTATCCTCCCGGGGGGACTCGGAGTAATTGAAGGCTCAATGACTGCGTTGTTCGAAAGTCTTAAGGGACCTGCGGATATTGTTGTGGTCTCTATTTTAGGCTACCGATTGCTCTCATTCTGGTTGCCAACATTGTTTGGTTTTCTTGCAGCCGCTTACATGGGAAGAAAAGGATCCCATCAATTTGGTCTTTAGGAACCCACGAAAGGGTTGAGATCATTCTTCTTGAGTTGTGGTTTTAAGGTTAAGGATGTGGATACTAACGGCTGTGGCGATTGCACTTAAAATAATTTTCAACCAAATCATGTCGACAATCCATACGGTGATCAGAATGGTAGTCCAAAGCAGTGCCATTGCAGCGATTTTGCTGCGCTTGTCGACCGATTTATGCTCCATGTAATTACGCACCGGTGTGCCAAAGATTTTGTGGTTGTAAAGCCAATTTGCCCATTTATCAGAACCGCGTAAAAACAGGGCGCTCGCTAGAAGTAAGAAGGGAGTGGTCGGAAGAACAGGCAGGAACATGCCCAACATGCCTAAACCGAGTGACATAAAACCTATGGCAAGAAAGAAAGAGTTTTTCATAACC
>JAMPIU010000105.1 GCA_023667845.1 Dehalobacter sp.
GTTAATAAATACATTGGATTTTCCGGATCGTCCTCTATCTTGCTCCGCAGCCGCCGCACATAGACTGACAGCGTATTGTCGTCAACAAAGCTGCCGCTCCCGTCCCAAAGCTTGTCCAGTAAGACTGCCCTGGTCAGGACATTATTGGGATTTTGCATCAAAAGGCATAAGAGACGGTACTCCACGACGGTGAGCTCGATCTCAAGCCCGTCTTTCAGCACCCGGTTTTCGTCAAGCCTAACAGTTATTCCGTTTGATTTCAGCTCTGTACGCAAATCCTTCGAAATGCCCGCGCGGCGCAGCAGCGCGTTGATCCTGGATACTAACTCGTTAAGCTTAAAGGGCTTGGTGATATAGTCGTCCCCGCCCATGTCAAGCCCCATGACCACATTTACTTCCTCGTCGGAGGCAGTCAGAAAAATAATCGGCACATTCGATGTCTGCCTCGCTTTTCTGCAAATTTCAAAACCGCTGCCGTCAGGCAGCGTCAGATCAAGGAGCAGCAAATCGTATTTTTGCACCGCAAGCTGTGACAGGGCTTCTTTGACGGTTCTGGCGACGTCAACTTCAAAACCGTTTTTCCGAAGAGAGAACTCCAACCCGTCAATCAGGCTGAGGTCGTCCTCAAGGAGTAAAATCCTATGCATTTATATCACTTCCGCAATTAATTTTTGAAAATACCGTTATGGAAATAATCACATTGTAGCACCATAATTCAAAAGCTTCAAGGCAGCACCAGTAAATGTAAACTCTGCGCTGGCCGGGCTGGAAAATCAGATACAGGATATCGCAAATCTCCCGGGGAGCCGGGCTTTGCCGAAGCAACAAGCGCCCTTGACTTTACCGGTATTTATTGATAAATACAGTTTATAATAGTATTCAGGGGATGATATATATGAGCGTCAGTTTTGTTGAGGAAAAGGTAACTGTAAGCGGCAAATATGCGTTAAAAGGCACCATGACCATTCCTGCAGGTAATGAAGGCAAATATCCGGCTGTCCATATTATTTCAGGCTCGGGAAAGATCACACGGGATGGCAATACAATCTTGAGAAGATTAATATGACGCCCCAGGAAAACCATAAACATCTTGAGCGAATTGGCGGGCACGCAAAATATGAAATACTCGACGGCACTCACTTTATTTATATAAACAATGTTAACCGGATCGCAGAGATTACCGATGATTTATTACTCAAAGCTAAGTAATAAGATTATGAGCCAGGTAATTATTGTCTATGTTGAAGTGCTCTACCTTAAACGTATGGAGAACCTGCTTGATGCTTAGCCTCTCATATTTCCGTCAGTTAAAGTGACGGTATTCTGTTTTTTGTTCGATACGAGACCTCGAGCATTCTTGTTTTACATTATTGGTCATCTTCACGGGGGGAACCTTGATCTTTAGTGAGTGGTTTTGCTAAAACCGGCTGCATATGCGTTCTAGTTCGTTCAGCCTGTTTTAACGCTCCTTCCTGCCATACTTGATAGCCATACGTTAAAATCCCATGGATAGTAGCATATAGTACATTTTGCAAAGGGGTTATACCCACTTCATAAAAAATCCCCCTGCTACCTAAAAAATAGACATGAAATAAATAAATGAATCCAAAGTTTAGCACTATGTCTATTGCTAAGTAAGTCCAAAATCGACCATAAGTAAAGTATAACAGCCAAATTGTAGTGATTATGTTTAGTCCAAAAATATAAGATGGGGTTTTTAATGGATATGCTGTTTCTCCATAAACAAACCACCCCAGGGTTTGTCCTGCCTCTACCACGATAATACTTGTTAGCACTGCGAATAAACCGACAGGCATTAAACGCTTAATATCTTCTTTTCTCATGAAAAACAAAGTAAACCATGGCAGAATTATCATAGACCACAATATAACTTGATTACTCATTACCACACCGTACCTTTTTTTATTTAGAATAGTATTAGTAGTTTGTAAATTTTAATTCACTCTCCTTTACTAACAAACCAGGTAAAAGCCTAGTTTCAGATTCGATAAATACCTGGGGAACTCTTTTTAGTCAAAAAAACCACATCATTGTCCCCACTGATGCCAGTATCAATAAAATAAATATACTCAATATACTTTTCAGAATCACTCTCAATAATTTCATTCCATTTTCCTCTTTGTCAAAAAGCTTCATTTCTGTTATTGCCCAACAGTTTTTAACTCCAATGCGCCTATTTTCTTAACCCGCCCGATAATAAGGGCCAGGGTGGAAACCAGCAATCCGGAAATTACGAACAGAAAACCGATGCCCCTTCCCTGTCCTGTCCCAATAACTTGCCCGATAGTTTGGCTAAGCGCCCCACCTGAATAAAAAAGCGGATTAAACAGGTGGTCGGCTAAAAAACCAGCTGATCCAAAAGCTAATATATAACCTGCTTGTGAAATTGCGTAAACCATGGACCATATCCTGCCCTGCTTTGCATTGTCTACATTGCTGCGAATGAGGACCTCCAGGCTTGTATTCAGAAACGGAAGTGTACTGAAAAAGAGGAACCCAAAAACCATGATCAAGGCAACTGCAGTAAAAAGGCCCATAAGGGCATAAAACAGCCCCGCCAGCGCAAGAGACCATGCAAGTGTTAACACCTTGTTTTTTCGTATTCCGAATATGCCGATAATCAGGCTGCTTACCAGCATCCCTGACGCCGATACAGAAAGAGTCATACCCAGAATTCTGGAATTGGTCAGTGACAACATCATGGGCCCAAATAACGATTGCAGCAACCCCACAAAAAAGCAAACCATTGTTGTTAATAAAACCAGGCATAAAACTTCCTGCTGGGATATAAGGTAGTGAAATGACTCGGACATATCACGCAAAAATTCCGGTTTTTCCTGCTTTAAGGGAGCGGCATCCTGCTTTTTAACCACAAATACTGCCGCTGCGGCAATCAAGAAGGTCATGATATCAATTATCAAAACCAGTTTAATGTCAAAAATACTCATCAGGAATCCTGCAATAATCGGAGATATAAGATATTGTGCCGACCCTGCCAATTGGATAAGCCCGCTTGCCCGGGAATACATCTCTTCTGAAACCAGGTCGGTGACAACCGCCTTATAAGAGGGGTTTTGAATAGCTGCGAATACCGAACTCAGTGCCACTCCAACATATATATGCCAAATCTCTATACTGCCCGATATCATGACCAGCAGAATGAATAATAAACCGGTTATAGCGCCCGCATCCCCGATTATCATCATTTTCTTGCGGTTAAACCTGTCTGCCAGTACTCCCCCAAAGGGCAGCAAAATGAATGTCGGCAAAAAGGCAAAAAGAATGATTAAGGAAAAATTCGTCGCCGATTGGGTCTTCTGAAAAACAAACACACCCAGTGCGAAAGCGGTAAGCCCGCTTCCAATGGCCGACATCAGCTGCCCCAGCCAGATAATAAGAAATCTTTTGTATGATTTATCCTGAACATTCATCTTTCTTTACCTCCCTTTATACAGACTTATAGAAGCCAGGTCTGAGTTTTGCCGCATTCCACAACTGGAGGGCGTTTGTTATGAAAAAACATCTCCTTGTCAAACACCACAATAACAGCGGCAATTATAACCAGGACCACGGTTTGAATACATTTTGTCGTCTGGGTTATAGCCCACAATTCCTGTGACATGTTGACAAGAAAGTGGAAGAGAATCGCCGCGGCAACACTCTTTCTGTTTTTCAGGCAAATCCAACTGATGATCACTCCCATAGGGATGATGCTTACAAAAAAGTTCAGCCCAAACCAGGCGCTCTGGTGGAAAATTTCATACTGGTAGGAGTTTTTCACAAAAATGAGGGGAAAGTGCCAGAGTGACCAGAGTATGGCGAATATGATTGACGCGGTAAACAGGTTATACCTGCTCTGCAGGCTGTCGAACGCATATCCTCTCCAGCCAAGCTCTTCAAAAGCAGCGGCAAGCAAAAGCAGGAGCAATACCGGGACGAAACCCGTTGAAAAAGAGAATCCTTCTGCAAATTGGAATTGAGAGACCAATCCTCCAAAGGGCAGCGAAAGGGCGATGGAGGCCAGTACAGATAAAGGCATTATTAAAAGAAATGCCGGCAGCATCTTCACCTGTATCAACCTCGGATTAATAAGCCGGTTGATAAAATCCTTTTTTAAACCGGAATTTTTGGATGCTGCAATCATTACCGCCGAGATGATAAACGGCGCAATCATTCCAAGCAGCATAAAAAGCATATACAGTCCGCTTATACCATCCTGAAAACTTACCCAGGCTCCGGCAAACCAGAGGGTATAGGTTACTGTAAACACCGTAAAGAAATAGAGTTTTGGGTTATACTTGTAATTCGAAATCATATTCTTCACTCCTTTATTGGTTGCGACCGACCGTCGGTCAATAAAAGCTAAAAAAATATAAGTGTTTTGAAGGGCTAAATGAATGAAAAGGATCCCGGAACAGACCCTAAAGACCTCTCAATAATTGCCTGTAGAGAAAGCACTTGTTTCACCCGCTCTTCCTCATTCCACTTGAAAAGGCCTGATTCCAACAAAAATTGAGAGCCTGCCAGAAGGAATTGCATG